>JAILRH010000063.1 GCA_024698345.1 Lachnospiraceae bacterium
GATGCAGATGTATGTGAACTACTACACACGCCAGCTTATGAACGAGGGCGACAATCCGCCTATCGGAATTGTTCTCTGTGCGGATAAGAGTGATACGTTGGTGGAATACACATTGCCGGAGGATAATAAACAAATCTTTGCAGCAAAATACTTGCCTTATATGCCGACCAAGGATGAACTCCGACGTGAACTTAAGCTTGAGGAATTTGAAAAGAAAGACTGAAATAAGGATAAAAGGGATATATGATTTATTGGATAAACGGACCATATGCTGAAGATGAAGGAGTATGACCATGTTAGAATATCATTCAACAACGGAATAAGAAAAGCGACTTATCTCCGATTGGAAATATGAGGGCGAATACGCAATCTATAACACTTTACCTTATGAAGATCAAGTTAAAACACATCGAGGATTTGCGAATCCTCGGAATAACTATTATTCGTTTTACGATGATGAAAAACTTATGCTTTAATTATTCCAAAGTGTAAATTGATCCTCTGAATTAGAGATAAAAAAACAAGGAAATTATGAAGGTATAACGCTGTGAAAAACTATGAATTACTTCCCACAGAAGAAAACTTAATTCAAACTTTGTCAGATGACATCTTGAATCGAAACAAAGATATAGTGTATTTTTACGATATTCTTATGGCTCAAGAAGGAGCGTCTTCTATAGCTATAGATGGAAGGTGGGGAAGTGGAAAGACCTTTTTTGTACGTCAATCTATGCTTGTGATAAATGCAAAAAACCCATCCAGTACTATTGATGATGAAAAAAGAGTCCGGATTACACATAGGTTGCCTTTTAAGAATAACAGTGAAGACGATACTAACTGTGACTTGGCCGTGTATTATGACGCATGGAAAAATGATAATGACACAGATCCGATTTTGTCCTTAATATATGAAATCACTAAACAACTCAGCATAGAATATGATTTTAAGGAAAAAGACTTTTTCAAAACTGCAGCTTATATAGCAGAGGTTATAAGCGGTAGAAATGTATCTGGATTGTTAGAAAGCCTTAAAGGTGATAATCCAATAGAAAAGTTTAAGGAACAAAAAGACTTGAGTGAGAAAATAAAGCAATTCTTTTCAGACATTCTTGTTGAAAGGGGAAATAGACTTGTTGTTTTCGTTGACGAACTGGATAGATGCAAACCAACTTATGCAGTACGACTTCTTGAACAAATAAAACATTATCTATCTGATGACAGGGTTATTTTTGTTTTTTCTGTAAATATAGATGAATTGCAACATACAATTAAACATTATTATGGTGATGGTTTTGACGCCTGTCGGTATTTGGATCGTTTTTTTGATTTTAGAGTTGCCCTGCCTCCGGCTGATATGACTAAGTATTATGAAAAGCTGGGAATGAACACAGGTTGTGTTTCCGAGATGGTATCTATGAGAATAATTGAAATGTATCACATGGAACTTCGTGGAATTTCAAGGTTATACAGGCTGGTAAAGACGGCTGTGCCTGTTCCTACACATGAAAATAGAAAGTTCGACTTTTCATTTCCTGATGGGAAAGCCAGAGAATTTATGCTTATGTATATTGTGCCATTAGTGATTGGGCTTAAAATCGTTGATATCTCGCTATATGATGATTTTGTAAATGGTAAAAATGCCTCACCGCTAATAGAACTGTTCGCCAGCGATGAAATTGGGGAATGGAGTCTAAGGAACTGTTTGAACAATGATGAGTCTTTTAATGATGAAGATGGCAAGACAAAGGTAACAAGAGAGGAAATTGTAAAAAGAGTGTATAAAGCGATATTCGCGAACAAATATACAGGCAGACAGTATTGCGAAAATATCGGACAATATAAATTCGATAATAGAGCAAGAGGATTTATTGTTTCTGCTTCGAGTATGATGTCAAACTATGCGGATTACAGTATCTGATTGGTAGTCTCAGTAGTCTGTTTTGCGGTAGTAACTACGAAACTGACTACGATTTGGTCGCTACACTTTGCAATAATCTGCCTTGATATGCCGAGATTCGGGATTTGACCGATTCTGCGGGCTGCTTGAAAATAGTGGCGAAAACACGGCATTTATGGGCGATAATGAGGAGTAAAAATATAGGATAAAGGTTCTTTTTGTCTGTTGGGGCAAGAGATTTTAGTAAAGCGGGAAAACTTGAAAATACGGCATTTTGAAGATTTATCAAACGGATTTACACCCCGTTTACACCTTTTGAATGTGGACTACCCGATGAATGATGAGAGCACTCTGCAGATGCAGGGTGCTTTTTTGAATAAGGTTAAGAATTGCTGAAATATGTAAATTATATTGTGAAAATAAGAAAAATGGCAAAAAATGACAAAGATATCAATTTGAGATTGAAAAATCATGGCGACGTGGTATAATATTAATACGCGTCATATAAAGGAGGGATATTATGTTATTACAGTTTTCGGTGGAGAATTTTAGATCCTTCAAGGAAAGAACTGTTTTATCATTAGAGGGTTCGTCGGATAAGAATTTACCAAATAATGTAGTGGAATTTGGTAAAGAGAAAATACTAAAGGTAGCAACTGTTTTTGGCGCAA
>JAILRH010000108.1 GCA_024698345.1 Lachnospiraceae bacterium
CAAAACAATATTAATATTGAAAATGAAAACTGATAATAATATAGATAAAAGAACTAATGTTGGATAATAGCAATATTAGTTCTTTTCTATTCTGACAGTTATAGTGCATTATTGAATAATTACTTGCAAAGTGGCGGATAAATGTGATAATGTATTTTAGGGTATGAATGATTACAGAGAGGTGAAGAAGTGGAAAAGAAATCTGAAAAGTTATCCGTAACATTATCCAAAACATTATCCAAAACATTATCCAAAACATTATCTGATAATGTTATTAGTATAATTATGTATTTGGCATTCGCTGCTGTTTCCGTATTTTATGGAATTCATTTGTGTGTTCCTTTAGTTTTGGATGAAGTGGGAACTATTGCCAATGCAGCATTTTTGGCAGGAGATGATTGGAGCATTTGTGTCCAGTCCATGGGTGGTTTCTATTATAAATACGGTCAGTCTCTTTTATATTTGCCTATTTATTTGTTATTAGAACATGATTCATTCAAAATGTACAAAGCATTTATGGCACTTCAGATGATGTTGGTAAGTTTTGTGCCGGTTATTTCTTATAATATATTAAGAAGATATTTTAAGATTGAATCTAAGATATATTCTGTTTTTCTTGCGTGTGCAGGTGCAGGAATACCATCAATGTGGTTATATACAACATATGCCCGCGCAGATACTATGATGATATTTCTTCCATGGGTGTTGATGATAATATTACTGAAACTTTGTATGGAAGAGATGAAAGGCATAAAGTTCGCAGTGTATAGCGGATTGCTTGCTTTTGTGTCTGTGTATGCATATATGTCCCATACAAGAGGCGTGGTTCTTCTTATTGCTACGGTAATGACTGTTGCAATTGTCCACGTCTGGTACAAAAGAAAGATGGTTATGTACAGTGTGTATGTGCCGGCAACATTTGTATTACTTATTATTGATAAGATGATTTCAAGATATATCAAGCATGGTGTGTACGGAAAGTATGGAACACAGCATGCAAGTCTTGAGAGTTTTGATATTGATACATTCAAGAAAATATTAACATTTAAGGGAATGTTTATTGAAATGAAGCTGGTCATCGGCTGGTGCTTCAATCTGTTTGCTTCAACTTACGGGCTGGCTATTTTCGGTATTATTGCAACGGTTGTAATAATACTTAGAACAGTCAAGAGCAGAGAAGCAGACGGAAAGGTTGTGTTCTCGGTATTTGGTCTTTTGGCGTTTATTGGAACATTCGCACTTGGAGCTTTATTCTTCTTCCCAAGTGCTTGGGAATTCTTCACAGGAATTGAGATAGACAGAGCTGACAGAATGATGTACGGAAGATACATGGTCAGTGTTGTTACCCCGATATGTACACTGGCATTATTTGCTCTGACAAACAAAAAAGATCAGATTATCAGAATAAAAAGTAAGATTGCAGCTATTGCTGTTTATCTTGTGACTTTCGTAATATTCATAAAGAAGATTTGTCCAAGTCTTGCGGATACTCAATGTACTAACTCGAGATATTTTATTTCGCTGACTACGTTTTTACACATAATCAAATCAAGAACAAATACCAAATTTCCGGATTTGGTACCTGCAATGCAAAAGGCAGGAATTCTTGCACTTGTAATTATGATTGTTATCATTGCATTCTCATTTGCCAAAAATGAGGTTGCGCATATGGGACTTTTTGCAATAGTGTTTGTGGTTTCATTTACAATGATGAGCAATACATTCTACAATTATCGAAATGACAGAGACGACAGAATAGTAAAGCGAATGAGAAATATAACCAACTGCTATCGTCAGGTAGATGGAATGGACAAAATAGCCGAGGAGTTTCCTTGCGTGTTCAAACATGACAGCGCAGTTCTTTTAAAGTTTTATCAGTATGTCATGACCGATTTTAATGTAGGAATGATAAGATACATTAAGGATCAGAATCAGAGTGATTATTTAATCATATCAAGTAAAAAATTTGTGGGTGAAGCCATTAATGAAAGTATAGCAAATATGGGAGAATCTGAATTTTATATGTTAGCTGATTATGGAACAAGCATAAGAGGGCGAGATGTATTTATAATCAGAGGAAATAAATTAAAACAGAGATTTGAAGAGTATGGCAATGAACTGATAAAGGTTGATTTGAATAACCTGCCTGTTTTTGACAATTAGATATATAATACAAAAGTTATTTTGAAAGGAAAAGTGAAGTTATGAAATTAATAATTCAGGTTCCGTGCTTAAACGAAGCGGAAACACTTGAGATTGCACTTAATGCATTGCCAAAGCATATTGATGGCATTGACGAAATTGAATACCTTATTATCAATGACGGAAGTCAGGATAATACTGTTGAGGTTGCAAAGAAATGGGGAATTAACTATGTAGTTAATTTCAGAAGAAACAAAGGTCTTGCCAAAGGTTTTATGGCAGGACTTGATGCATGTCTTCGAAACGGTGCCGATATCATTGTAAATACTGACGCTGATAATCAGTACTGTGGTGATGACATTGAAAAGTTAGTAAGACCTATTTTAGATGAAAAAGCAGACATTGTTATCGGAGAGAGACCGATAGATTCAACAGAGCATTTCTCTCCGCTTAAGAAGAAACTTCAGCATATAGGAAGCTGGACTGTTAGAGTTGCTTCTAACTCAGATATTCCTGATGCACCAAGCGGATTCAGAGCTTACAGCAGAGAGGCTGCCATGAGACTCAATGTTACAAATGAATACACATATACGCTTGAGACTATCATTCAGGCAGGACATCAGAAGATTGCAATGCAGTCAGTGCCTATCAGAACAAATGCTGAGCTTCGTAAGTCAAGACTTTTCAGCAGTATGTTTGGATATGTAAAGCGCTCTATGGTTACAATTGTCCGTTCTTTCATTATGTACAAGCCACTCAGATTCTTTGGCACAATCGGTATTATTTCATTTCTTATCGGTGTCGGAATCGGCGTTCGCTATATTATTTATAAGATTCTCGGAGAGGGTGCAGGGCATATTCAGTCACTGATTCTTGCGAGCACATTCATTCTGATGGGCGTTGAAACATATATCATTGCGTTGTTGGCAGATGTTATCAATTCAACAAGAAAGATTCTCGAGGATGTTCAGTATCATGTACGCAAGTTGGATTATGACAAGACAAAAGACCTCAAAGCAGAAGAAGACGCATAGAACGACAAGTAATTTTCAAGTGTGGAAATTGATTAAAACAATATAGAAATTAATTAAATAAAGACTGGTAATCCATAGTCTTGAATTAAGGAGAATAAAAATGCGTGATATTTTTATCGGCATTACCGCGGCAAGTTACAGCGGTAATAAAGGAGCGGCAGCAATGCTTCAAAGCTCCATCACTCAGTTATACAAAAAGTATGGAGACAGACTCAACATCAATCTTATGTCTGTTTATCCTGAAGAAGATAAGGAACAGCTACCTTTTGATTTTATCAATATTACAAGCACAAAACCGGAACAGTTGATTTTTATAGCGTTCCCGTTGGCTGTTCTATACAGAATATTCAAATGGTGTCCGCCGATAAAGAAACTTATTCTTAAAAATAAGATTATAAATACCTATACAAAGACAGACCTTGTAGTTGACGAGGCCGGTATTGCTTTTGTTGACAGCAGAGGATTTGTCATGAACACCTATGCATTTATCTGTGCGGCAGTGCCACTTCTTGTTGGTACACCTGTTGTTAAGTATTCGCAGGCTCTTGGAACTTTCAAGAATCCGTACAATAAGTTCCTTGCAAAATGGATACTTCCAAAGCTTAAGTTGGTTTGTGCAAGAGGTCAGGTGACATATGATAATCTTATGGGCATTGGGGTAAAAGACAATGTGAAGCTCTGTGCCGACGGCGCATTTTCCATGGAAGACAGCGAGGAGTGGAATAAGAAGGTTGATGAAATATGTGCAAACGATTCTTTCTTTGCAGGTGATGTTGTCGGACTTTCTATCAGTTCCGTTGTTGAAAAGAAATGTAACAAGATGAATATTAACTACAAAGATACAATGGTATCTTTGGTAGATTATCTTAATGGACAGGGATATAATGTAATGCTTATTGCAAATGCTGCCCGTATAAACAGTGAGAAACCGAGAAACAATGACCTTATGGTAGGAGACAGGATTTATGCGGACGTTGCCAATAAGGATAAGGTTCGCTGGTATCATGAAGAGATGGATGCAGAGCAGATTCGTGCATTTATCGGTAAATGTCATTACCTTATCGCTTCAAGATTTCATGCAATGATTGGTTCACTGGAACAGAAGGTACCTGTTCTTTTAATTGGCTGGAGTCACAAATACCAGGAAGTTCTTGATATGTTTGAACTTGGACAGTATGCAATTGATTTCTCAAAACTTGATATCAATGAACTCAAGAAGAGTTTTGAAGACTTCGTTTCAAATGAAGATGAAATCAGGCAGAAACTTGATAAGAACATGGATAAGGTTCTTGAAAGTTCAAGAGATAACATCAGATACATCAGCGAAGTAATAGATGAGATAATGGACAAACCGTCCAAACGTCCCAGGCTGTTAGATTTAAAGAACCCGGACAAATACATTGGTGAGCATATCGGTTGTAAGAAAGGATACGCTCTCGATGATAATATCCGTGGCAATGCAGCATCAGGCGGTATGGTTACAGCACTTCTTTGCAACATGTTAAAGCATGGTGACATAGACGGTGCCTGGGTTACAAAGACTGCATTTGAAAACGGAGAGCTTACTTATAAGACTTATGTTGCAACTACAGAAGAGGAAATAAAAGATGCATCCTCAAGTGTGTACATGAACATTCCTATATTAAAGCATATAGATGTAATCAGAAATTTTGACGGTAAAGTTGCTGTGGTTATGGTTCCATGTATGATAAGAGGTCTTAATGCTATTCTTGAAAAGGATGCAGCTCTTAGAGAAAAAGTAGTTCTTAAGATTGGACTCTACTGCAGTGGAACGCATTCGGTAAAAGCAACAACCCTTTCAATGGAAAAGTCAGGCATTACAAGCGAGAATGCAGAGAGACTTTACTACAGAAGAGGACACTGGAGAGGAATCTCAAGTGTAATATACAAAGACAAAACAGAGAAACAGTTCTCCTACGCAAAGACAATCTGTGCATACAAGAATGCATACTACTTTGAAAACGGTAGCTGCATGTACTGCCAGGATCATTTTGCAAAGGGCAGTGATATCAGTTTCGGAGATATCTGGCTTAAAGAGATGAAGAAAGAAAAAATCAAGCACACCAGCTGTGTAATCCGTTCAGATAAAGCATATGAAATTCTGAACAGAGCAGTAGCAGAAGGGGATATTCACGCTGCACATATTAGCAGCCGTGACATAGTAAGAAGCCAGAAACGTGCGCTTGTATTCAAGTTCAATGCAGCAAAGGCAAAGAAGAATAACGCTGCACTTGATGTATCATCAAAGTGCAAGTGGAATCACAAACTCGCATACAAGCTTGCAGAGAAAAATAAAAAATATTCAGAAGAACACTATGACAAATTAGCAAAGAAACCAACCTGGTTTATTTACTATTACATGTGCTTCATACGAGTACTGTTGAGTTTCTAGTTTCAGAATGTGAGCTTTTTACAGGTGATTCATACGAGTGCTGTTGAGTTTCCAGTTTCAGAATGTGAGCTTATTTACAGGTGATTCATACGAGTGCTGTTGAGTTTCCAGTTTCAGAATGTGAGCTTATTTACAGGTGATTCATGCGAGTGCTGTTGAGTTTCCAGTTTCAGAATGTGAGCTTTTTACAGGTGATTCATACGAGTGCTGTTGAGTTTCCAGTTTCAGAATGTGAACTTTTTACAGGTGATTCATGATTATGGAGTACAATATAGAATACTACATACGAAAAGTAAGAAAAAGCAAGAATAATCTGTAGTGACATATAGGGCACTACATACGAAAAGTAGGAAAAAGCAAGAATAATCTGTAGTAACATATAGGGCACTACAGACGAAAAGTAAGAAAAAGCAAGAATAAGCTAGAATAAGCTGTAGAGACTATAAAGAATACTACGGATGAAAAAGCATGAAATTACAAATATGTATGTAGTGGTGAAGTGTGAGTAAAAGATTTGAAAATTTTCAACAATTATACATTTTACAATGTTAATTAGGAGGAAAAAATGAACAAGATAAAGATAGATAAAGCGTTGATAATGAAGGTTCTGAAGATTGCATTTCTCGTTTTAGTGGCATTCTTTTTGATTCGTTATTTCAAGCGAAACATCAAAGAGATAAGAGAGCTTGACTTCAAACCAAACTGGGGAGTATTTGCTCTTTCAATGTTATTCTATTTTGTATATAAAGTTACACTCGCTTCACTTTGGCATTATATAACATATCTTAACGATTCATCCATTGCATATAAGGATGCAGTTGTGGGATATTTGTATTCTATTCTTGGTAAATATATTCCGGGAAAGGTATTCATGTTAGCGGCAAGATTGCCTGCATATGAGAAAGAGGGAGTCAATCTTGGGAAGGTAACAATATGTTTCTTCCTTGAAAATATCTGTACACTTCTTGGTGCGGCATTTTTATTCCTAGTGTCATTGTTCTTCTTTCCAAGAACTGCACTTATGGATTTGGCACACAAGATTGTTCCAAATGCATCTGAAGAGACTGCACTTTACATTTTTATCGGAATGCTAGTATTGTTGATTATTGCATTTTTTATTTGCATCAATCCGGCTATAATCAATTTCTTCCTTAGAAATTTTGGTAAGATAATAAAGAAGCAGGATATGGAGATTCCTATTACATATCCTCAGATGATAAAGGTAGTTTTACTCTTCATAGCAAACTGGATTGTGGTTGGTGCCGGCTTCTATCTCTTGGTAAGATCCATTTATCCGGTTCCGCTAAGCGAGGCATTGTACTGTGCAGGTATATACGGAATATCCGCAATTATAGGAATTCTTGCCATATTTACAGTTTCAGGACTTGGAGTTAGAGAGGGAATCATCGGAGTGTGTCTTGCACTTATTATTCCAAGTGAGCCTACGATTGTAATTATTTCAGTTATTTCAAGACTTTGGGCAACGGTAGCGGAACTGATACTGATTGCAATTGCAGCGATTATAAATAATTTTGTATTAAAGAACAAAGATAATAAAAAACAAAAAAAGTAATAGATAAAAGTAAAAAAATAGAAAAAGATAAAAATGTCTTAATAGAATAAAAAGATAAATAATTTCATAAAAGAATAAAAAGATAAATAATTTCATAATAGAATTAAAAAGGCAGATTGTAATATTGGGGGATTTTTCCCGGATTATTGCAATCTGCCTTCTGCTGTATACGACGAGTGGATATTGCATCCACGAAGAGTCGATATTGCATCCACGACGAGCCAAGTAGAAAAATCTTCAAAAAATAAACTACATAAAATCGTGAAATTCTACACTATCTAACATTGTTCGTTTTTGTTATAATCACACTTAGGTGAAAAGAACGGAAATCATTTTTGAATAATACAAAATTTGAGAGAAATCCATCCGACTTAATCGGTTGTGAGAATGTTCTTGAAGAAAGGGGAAAAATAAGAAGGGAGTTTAGGATAAAATGAGAAAAAAAGTTTTGGAAAAAAGTGTGGCTGTTATTAGTGCGATGACCATGCTATTTTCAGGTGCAATTGCGGATAGTATGAAAACAGTAATTGCCGCAGAAGCAGACAGGGTGCAGCAGGTGTCGCAGATTGCCGATACCGCAAATCAGCAGGTGTCGCAGATTGCCGATACCACAAATCAGCAGGTGTCGCAGATTGCCGATAACGCAAATCAGCAGGTGTCGCAGATTGCCGATAACGCAAAGATTCCGGGGCAGGGAAATGTTCTCTATCAGAATAATTTCGCAAATGGCAACGGACTTTCATACTACGAAGGTTTGTCAGCCGGCACTCCTGTGTACAGCGGAAATACCCTTACTATTCCGGGAGGTAATTCCAATAAGGTTGTAGTCTACGGAAAGACTTACACAGATTTTGTTGTTGAGGCAGATGTAAAAGTTTCACAAAATTCAAGCAGCAGCAGTAATCAGGGCGGTATTATTTTCAGAGTGACTAATCCTTACGGTGGGGTGTCAGACGGATACAACGGATACTATTTTGGAATCGATGCAGGAAACAAAGAGGCGATTCTTGGAAAGGTTCATGATAATACATGGACTATGATAGCAAGAAAGAAAATGACTGTTGATTATAACAAGTATTATCATTTATCAGTAGCGGTTTCCGGAAATGAGATAAAAGGATACGTCAATTACAATGGCAGCAATTATGCAAAAATTATTGCAACGGACAGTGATTTCTCAAGTGGAACCGTAGGTTTCAGACACTGGCAGGCAGGAGCGACTTTTAAGAGTCTTTCAGTATCTGAGTATTCACCTTCTACACCGGCAGATACATATACCAATTCGGTTCTTGCTTCATGTGCAGACCCTGATGTTTTGTACTACGGCGGAGTTTATTATATGTATGCCACAAACACAACAGGGGCAAATAACGGTTTTAAAGTTTATGCGTCTACAGACCTTGTGAACTGGATTGATAAAGGATGGGCACTGGTAAAAGATGACGTTTACGGAACCGGCGGATTTTGGGCGCCGGATCTTATTGAAAAGGATGGTATTTTCTATATGTACTATGTGGCAAATGAGCATTTGAGTGTTGCTACAAGTACATCACCACTTGGACCATTCAAGCAGACTGAGGCACAGCAGGTTCCTATGCATGAGACAAAGGAAATAGATGCTCATGTATTCAAAGATGATGACGGACAGTATTACATTTATTTTGTAAGATTCAACAACGGAAATCATATTTACGGAGCAAAACTTAATTCAGATATGAGAACTATGGATGAGTCTACAATCACATGTCTTATCTCACCTCAGGCATCATGGGAGACAAATAAGGCAAATGTTTGTGAGGGACCTTTTATGCTAAAGAAAGACGGAGTATATTACCTTACATATTCCGGTTCCCATTTTGAGAGCGAAATGTACGGAAGCGGATATGCCACAAGTAACAGTCCTCTTGGAACATACTCAAAATATGCAAACAATCCGATAATGCAGTCAAATACTTTAGTTCACGGTGCAGGTCATCACGGTATAGCAATGTCTCCGGACGGTAAGGAAATGTTCATTGTATATCACTGCCACAGTTCACTAACAAAAACTGAGCCGAGAAGATTGTGCATTGACAGAATGCATTTCATTAAAGATGATAACGGAAACACAGTTCTTGAAGTTGAAGGACCAACCATTACACCACAGGCAATGCCATCAGGTTATAATGATGAAGATGTGGTTCCTGATTCAGTGAGACTTCCGGGTCAGGGAAATATATTATATCAGAAATATTTTGCAAATAGCACAGGGCTTTCATACTACGCTGGAACAAGTGCAAGCACTCCGATTTATATAAAGAATACATTCACTATTCCGGGTGGTAATTCCAACAAACTTGTTGTTGACGGAAAGAATTACACTGATTTTGTGGTTGAATCGGATGTGAGAGTGTATAAGAATGACGGCAAGACCAGCAATCAGGGTGGTATTATTTTCAGAGTGACTAACCCATATTCGGGAGTATCGGACGGATATAACGGATATTACTTTGGAATAGATGCCGGAAATAACGAGGCGATTCTTGGAAAGGTTCATGAAAATACCTGGACCATGATTGCAAGAAGTAAGATGACAATAGACTACGATAAATATTACCATCTGACAGTTGCAGTATCCGGAAATGAAATCAAGGGATATGTAAATTATGACGGAACCAAGGAGCCTGATATAGTTGCAACAGACAATGATTTCTCAAGTGGAACGGTAGGTTACAGACATTGGCAGGCAGGTTCATCATTCAAGAATCTAAAAGTGTCTGAATACGTTCCTGATCCGACATACGGAACATCAATTGAGATAAACGGATTCCAGTACAGCACAAAAGCAGAAGGACTTAGAACTGTTTATTCTGTAACTGACAAAAACAGTAAAGTGGAAAAAGTCGGACTGATATATGCACTGAAGCAGGATTGCAATGAGAGTGACATGATAATTGGCAGCTCAAACAAGAATGTATTTGCATATGATGCAACAAATGCAGGTAAGCTTTCCACAAGTTATTCGGATGCAGATTATTCAACAAGTTATGCCATGACAATGATACTTGGAAATGTGAATACTGCATTCCTTAGTGAGCCAACATACGTCAGAGCATTTGCAAAACTTACCACAGGAGAATATATCTACAGTAACGTGGAAGAATACAGCGTTTACGGCGTTGCTGATTGTCTCTACAAGGGGTGCCTTATGGGAACATTATCCGCCCATGAATACCTGTACAATAAGATACTTATCAGAGTAAATCCGGATTACAAAGCAGTGGATTATATTTGGAATGGAGAACTTGCAGATATGTAATTGCTATCGATGTCGATAACTTACTTTGTAAGTTGTTTCATTTGAGTTAAGTGGACAGTAAAAAATGGGGCTGTAAAAAAAGTCCCTAAATAGCAGAACTGCATTGGCCATTGCCAATGCAGTTCTGTTTCTCTATGTATAATTATTATAATTGATGATTTTAGAGGTACTTTAATAAGCCCTTTGTTAATAAGAGCTTTTTAAATCTATTTAGTTACCTAATATCATGCAATCATCTTCAATCTATTTCGTTTATTGTGATATTTATAAAGGTTAAAAGCACAAGCAATCAAGGTTAACTCTAAATTTACGTTTTCTAAGCCTCTTCTGAATAGTCTTTTATATGACCTGTCCCACTTGATAATGCCAAATGTTCCTTCAGATTGTATGCTTCTGTTCATACGAAGCAAAGCTCCCTGAATTGACTCAAGATTTTCTATTACTTCCTGATGCATTGAAGTTAATTCTCTATTCAATCTTGCAGTTCTGTTTCCTTCTTTTTTCTTACAACATTTTTCTCGATAAGGACAACCAGTACAATCTTCGCATTCATAGATTTCTTCCGTTCGTCCATATTTATTTTTTTTGACGTGTTGGCTATATTTGAAGATGAAACGTTTGCCGTTTGGACACAAAAGATTTCCATTTTGATCTTTTTTGAAGTTAACTATTCGGTATGGATTCTCCTGATACTTTTTATCAGTCGTTTCTTTCTTAAACATGGTGAATTTCATATACTTTTCCATACCATGTTCTTCACAATAAATATAGTTATTATAAGAACCATAACCGGCATCAGCAACCGGATACTTAGGATAATGCCCATAAATCTTATGAAACTTTTCCATAAGAGGAACGAAACACTCCATATCCGATGCATACTGTTTCACGTCAATCACAGCGATATATTCGTCACAGATAGCTGCTTGTAGATTATATGCTGGAAGCAACTGATCATTTCCCATGTAATCAGTTTTAATTCTCATAAATGATGCATCATGGTCTGTTTTAGAATAACTGTTTCTTTCGCTACCACACACTTCTATATGCTTAGCATAAGTTTTCAATCTTTCTTTATATTCATCTAATTTCTCATACTGACGTTGATATGTGGTTTTACGATGTCCTTTTCCATAAACAAAAGAATCGAAGTCTAGCGACGTTAATTCAACATACTTTTCCAAAATTTCTTCCAGATATTCAATTGCGTATTCATCTCGAGGTTCAATCTTAACTCCAAATGTATATAACACTTCAGAATTCATTTCCTCAATTAATGCGGAAATATGACCAAAAACCTTATCGCGATTTGTAATACAGGATTTCTTCCAAACCCATGTATACTTGTTTGCATTCGCTTCAATCTTCGTTCCGTCGATGTAAGTATGATTTAGATCAACTTTTTCCTGATTGAATATATAAGAGTTTATGTCATTGAAAATATCCTCGATTGATGAGGTTAGTTCATTACGAATAAAGTTGCCGAAAGTAGCAAAGGTAGGAGTTTTCATTTCATCCAACAGATACATGAATCTTATGTCATTATTACAGAGTTTTTCGATTTCTCTTAGTGAACAGTAACCGTTCTCCATGAAAGCAAACAGAATTACTTTTAGTAACTTTTCTGCATCACATCGTGGTCGACCTGTTTTGTAGCCTTTCCCCTCTACAAAGTATGGTGTTAGGTCAATGTGATCCATTACGTCACAGAAAGTATAAACTGGATCAGAAATATCAATTATTTTTTCAAGAATCAATGGTAATTTTAGCTGACGTGCTGTATAATTATCATTGATATTTTTATTTAGTAGCATAATTAATTATATCAAAAAACGGCTATGGGCGCGAGCCCATAGCCGTTTTTCTGTTAGGGGAGTTTTTTTACAGCCCCTCAATCGGATAATACTTCCCAAATTTTTAAAAGAAAAACTGTCAAGCATTAAAAAAGTTCTATATTTACTAAAAAAACTTGACAGAATAGATATATATATAATAATTGACGTTGGGCTCGCGGGTTTTACAATGCTCAATTATTTTTCCAAGTGAACAATTAAATAAAGTATTGTATCCAAAAATTTATTATAAAAATAAATGTTAGGAGAAAAAAGTAATGAAAAAAATATTAGCAATGTTTTCTACAATGGCAATTGTTACGGCTACCTGTGTCACCGTTTTCGCGGCTTCACAAGATATATGTGACGGATGCGCTAAATGGAAAGGTGGAGAGACCGAGGATAATATTTTATATTCAAGGGTTACCGATGAGAAAGAGGATTATATACAATGGAAGGCTAAGGTTTGGGTTCAAAGTGACGATGGAATTAGAAAAGAAAATGTAGATACTACAACAGGACTAGGTAAAAAAAATGGAGTTTCTGTTAAAAAAGGTGCTACTCATGATCATTGGACCGTACCTGAAAGGTGTGGATATTCATATGCCAATCCGGTTGCTGTGAGATAGTATGCAGCAAAAATAATAATAGGATGCCCGAGAAAATTTCTTGGGCGTCTTTTCAAATGACAAGAAAATGCGAAAAGTTTGCTATCGCGATTATAAATAATCGCTGTCGCTTACGATAACTTACTAGGTAAGTTATCTTGTGGCTTTCACATATTTGACGTCAGTGATGTAATCCCGAAACAGGTGTGCAATTTCGGTGATTAACTTGTTAAGACATGAGGTTAGACATGAGAAAAACATTTATTTTAATAGGAATATTATTGGCTATATTTTCAATTTATATGATTGCTATTGATGAATCGTATAATATATATTTGAACGATGAATGTGTTTATGATTTTTCTACAGAAAAAGAGATTGAGATAGCCAAATTGAGCGAAATTGCAAAAGAATGCAATGTATCTCCTCAAATTAGACAATATAATTTCTCTACAATTTTAAGAAGAGATATAACGATTTACGTGATAAATCCAACCGATAAAATAAAAGAAGGAATAAAGAAAAATATTATTCCTACAATAAAAGTAAATATAATATTGGATGATATAGATACAACAGATTATATCTCTAATTTTATAGTGCAAACAAATAATGAAAAATCTATTGAGAAGTTTTCTGATTTGTTAAAAGAATATGGAGGCACAATTTATTCATCATATTCATTGGAGTTAAATTCAATCGGATTATTGTGCAATGAATTGAATGGAAAATTTTTTGTGTCTTTATTTTCATTGGCATTATTTTGTACAATATCTTTTTATGGACTACGAACAAAAGAAATAGGAGTATTAAAGTTAAATGGTTGGGATAATATTAATTTATCATTACGTATGCTTAAATCAATATTATTTAGAACAACAGTGCCATATTTATGTTTGATACTAATGTTTGGAATATATATA
>JAILRH010000116.1 GCA_024698345.1 Lachnospiraceae bacterium
CCCATAATTCAAGTACGATTCAATCGTCTTTTCGATGTGCTTATAATTAAAATATCTATTAACTCCTACAACCAAACCCAATAATAATACAAATATAAAACTACATACAATTATTTTTTTATTACCTTTTAACATTTCAACCACCTAATATGTTATTTTAACTACATAGAGAGAAACACCTTTCAAATCAACCCCATTATCTATAAATTGTGTTCTCAAGGTCCAAGAAGCATTCCATCTGTCATTAGTATGTGCACAAACATATCTATCGCCATAACTTCCAACTGTAGTATAAATCGAAACATGATCTATTCTACCATCAGATGTATAATCATAGTACACAAGATTGCCAACATTTACTCTTCCATCTTTGGAATTTGCATTATCTACACCCTTTACTGATAAAATTTGTTTTGACCATCCCTTGTTTTTAAAATATGAATTCTGTTTCGGACAATTCACCCACGCATCTGTATTATCACTTTTACGTCTCCCACCTTTCCAGGTGTTATTCTTAGGGATATTTCCTGCATGTAAAGATTGTGATACAAAATTAGCACAATCATGATCACGATAAGAATAATAGTCAGGATTACGTGACAATGCCCACTTTAGTGCATATTCTGCTGCTTTCCCACTAGAATAAGAACTTGCGTACACAGGACTTGCACAAACAAAAATCACTGCCGAACATAACATCATCATAATAATTTTTTTCATCATTTAACCTCCAACGATCTATTAATATCTAAGTGTTGGATATTTTTTTCCATATTCAGTTAATTATGGGGACAAAATAAAACCCGCGAGCCCAACGTCAATTATTATATATATATATATATATATATATAATGTCAAGTTTTTTCTTTCAAAAATATAACAACTATTGTAACTATTCAGCCTTTCAGCAATGCCATCTCGAATCCGCAGATAAATCTGCTAAGCTTTCGTGATTTTCATCCTTCGGATATCAAATCACTTTCGCTCGCAACAAAAAAAGTTTTGTCGCGTATCTCGCTGATTTGGGTTCCCCAAATACATAAAAGAATAAATATTTGAAATCCTGCAAGCAGTCTTTCATAATATTTATTCTTTTATGTGCATGGCTGAATAGTTAAAGAAATGAAAGGACGAGGTAATATGAAGATTTTGCTGGTTGCAATAAATGCGAAATATATTCATTCTAATCTGGCAGTGTACAGCCTGAAAGCATATGCAGAAAAATGCCTTGGAGAAGAATTGCTTGAAGGTAATGAAATAGAGATAGCGGAATATACTATAAACAGATACGAGACAGAGATCATTCAGGATATTTATGAGAGAAAGCCGGATGTTCTTACATTTTCATGTTACATCTGGAATATTGAGTATGTCACAAATGTTATTGATGATTTGAGAAAAGTTCTGCCTAATGTTCCAATCTGGCTTGGAGGTCCGGAGGTTTCTTACAATGCAACTGCTGTGTTGCAGAAATATCCTTTTGTGAAAGGAATTTTCAGAGGTGAGGGTGAAGAGACTTTTACAAAGGTTGTTAGAGAATGGATTTGTAATAAAGAATCAGAAACAGCAGAAAGGAAAGTGGTTAGAACTCCTGATTTTGATGAGAGAGACTTGCAGGATTGTGCAAGAGAACCGATTGAATATTATCCTTCATCGGATGACTACCTAAGAGATATACCCGGTATAACATACAGGGAATGTGTTGATGGTTTCATTCATAATAATGAAGATGCTGCCATGGTTGATATGTCGACGATTCCGTTTGTTTACAATAATCTGAATGATTTTCAAAATAGAATAATATACTATGAAAGTAGCAGAGGATGTCCGTTTTCATGCAGCTATTGTTTGTCGTCAATTGATAAGAGCCTGAGGTTCAGGGACATAGAACTGGTGAAAAAGGAACTGAAGTTTTTCCTGGATAATAAAACTGCCCAGGTCAAATTTGTTGACAGGACATTTAACTGCAAGCGAAACCACTCAGATGAAATATGGAGATATATCAAAGAAAATGATAATGGCATTACAAACTTTCATTTTGAAATTGCAGCAGACATAATGACTGATGAGGAGATAGAGATTATCAGTGATATGCGTCCCGGACTTATTCAGTTAGAGATAGGAGTTCAGACAACTAATCCTGATACTATTAATCTGATTGACAGAAAAATGGATTTTGCAAAGGTCAGTGAGGTGGTTGAGAAACTCAAAAAGCCCCGCAACATTCATCTCCATCTTGATCTGATAGCAGGGTTGCCGGGAGAAGATATAAATTCATTTATTAATTCTTTCAATATGGTATATGGACTTAAACCGGATGAGTTGCAGTTGGGATTTTTGAAAGTACTTCACGGTTCAAAGATTGAGGAACAGGTTGGAAAAAACAATATGCAGTACTCCTCAAGACCGCCATATGAGATATTGTCCACAAAGTGGATTAGTTATGATGACATATTGAGACTTAAAAGAGTAGAAGAAGTTCTAGAGATTTATTATAACAGCGGCCAGTTCAAATATTCCATTGCGGAACTTGAAAAATATTTTGACAATGCCTTTGAAATGTATGATAAACTTGGAAATTATTATAAAAATCATTCACCAAACGGTGAGAGTCATTCGAGAATAAAGAGATATATTCTGCTACTTGATTTCTTTAAAGAATTCGTGTACAACGAAAATTGCGGAAAAGCGGAGAATGATAATACAGAAGTTGAGAGTGGTAATGAAAAGTTTGAAGTGTTCAGACAGTTGCTGGTTATGGATGTTTATTTGAGAGATAATATCAAGAGTCGACCTTTCTTTGCATCAGATATGTCGGAACTCAAAAAGATGATTAACAACTTCTATATAAATGAAGAAAAGGAAAAGAAATATCTGTTTGGCTATGAAAGGTATGATTCAAAGCAACTTGCAGGACTTACACATATTGAGAGATTTGATTTCAATATAATCAGGTATTGCGAAGACGGACAATATGAGAAAAAGGATACTTTTATTTTGTATGATTACAAGAACAGGGATAGTCTCGACTACAGTGCAAAAATATATGAGATTCAAGTGTGATATAGCTTGGCGAGTCTTGAATTGTTCATGGTGAATATGAGATAATGGTTGGCTGCAGAAAGTACAAAAATATACAAAGGGGAATAAAATGGTTGACAGTTACGTTTGTGTAGATATAGAAACTTCGGGAATCAGATCGAAGTGGGACAAGATAATAGAGATAGGTGCCGTTAAAGTGGTTCATGGAAAGACGGTGGATACTTTTTCGGAATTGATTAATCCCGGAGTTCCTCTTTCGCCATTTATAACACAGCTCACAGGAATCGATGATAGTATGGTTAAAGACTGTGAACCCATAGAAGTAATACTTCCAAAGTTCATCAGTTTTTCAGAGGACTATCCGTTACTTGGGCATAACCTGGCTTTTGATTTCGCTTTTTTAAAGCAGAATGCTGAAAATCTAAATTACCAATTTGAAAAAAATGGGCTTGACACTTTGAAGATTTCCAGAAAGGTACACAGGGAACTTGAGAGCCGATCTTTAGAATATTTGTGTGGATATTATGGCATTGCAGATGAAAATCACCATAGGGCATTTAATGATGCTTCGGTAACTTCGCAACTTTATCTCAAACTCATGGAGAAGTTTGGAGAATCCAATCCGGAACTGTTTGAATGTAGTGAACTGAAACACAAAATAAAGAAACTTCAGCCTATTACAGACAAACAGAAAAAGTACCTGACAGACCTTTGCAGATACCATAAAATAACAATGGATTTTGATTTGGAATTACTGTCAAGAAATGAAGCTTCTAAAAAAATAGACAAAATTCTTGCCGAAAAAGGGCGAATTTTGTACTAGGAGATTTTAAATTGTTGTGATATACTCTAGTGTGGATTACAATTAAGATGTTTTTATATAAGGGGTATGATGATATGAGATTTTTTCAAAAACACAATAAGACAATAGCCGCTGCAATTGTTGTTGTTATAGTTTTGGCAATGGTTGTTACAACTGTGCTTCCGTATATTTAGAATTGATTACTGTTTGATCTTTAGAACATTCAGTAAAAATGTAAAGAAGCTTATATTTAAAATTATTATTAATAGTTGTTAATGGTTATTACCGGTAACTATTAGATATTGCGGAGGCAGTGATGAGTAAAAAGATTATTCTATTTGCGGTATTATTTATAGCGACTGTCGGTCTTGCTTTCAATTCTGAGGCAACGGCAGATTCTATCAAGAAAGGTGTTTCAATTGACAAGATAGATGTCGGCGGAATGACAAAAGAAGAAGCAAAGAAAGCCGTTGACAAGCTTGTCGGAGATATTCAGAAAACACAAGTTCATATTTTAGTTAACAAAAAGAAGATTAACATTAGCATAGGACAACTTGGTTATGAATGGATTAATACTGATGTTGTCGATGATGCTGTTGAGATTGGTAAAAAAGGAAATGTTGTATCAAGATACAAGGATTCTTTGGATATCGATCACAAGGGCAAGAAATACAATATTGAAATGAATATCAAAGAGGAAGATATCACTTCTAAGATTCAGAAAGTATGCGAGGATTACAAACTCAATGTAAAGGCAAAGAATGCCACACTCAAGTTTAACAATACAGGTTTTACAGTTGTACCTGAGCAGACAGGTGTGAAGGTTGATTACGACAAGACAGCTAAGAGTATTTATAAAGCAATTACTGATAAGTGGGACGGCAAATCTGAAATAGATATTGAAGCCCAAACTGAAATAGACAAACCGGAATTTACAGAAGATGATTTTGCAATGATTTCCGATAAGGCTATGGGAACATACACAACAACATTTTCTACCGGAGGAAGTTTTACAAACAGAAATAAGAACATTCAAAACGGAGCAAGACTTTTAGACGGAATAGTCTTATATCCGGGAGAAAAGTACTCACTCAATGAGCATTTGGAACCTTGGACAGAAGAAAATGGCTATTTTCCTGCAGGAACCTATGTAGACGGTCAGGTTGAAGACAGTCTTGGAGGAGGTATCTGTCAGGTAAGTAGTACTCTTTACAATGCACTTCTTCGTGCTGAGATGGAGATAGTTGAGAGATATCCGCATTCAATGTCTGTAGGATATGTTCCACTTGCGGCAGACGCTGCACTTGCAGGTGACTATAAGGATCTCAAGTTCAAAAACAACACAGATGCGCCAATCTTTATCAGATCAATTTACGAAAATGGTGCTCTTACTTTCAAGGTTTACGGACATGAAACAAGAAATGCAAACAGAAAAATAGAGTTTATCAGTGAAACAGTCAGCACAACTCCTATCAAGACTGAGGTAAAGAAAGACAGTTCAAGATCAGAGAGCTACAGTGAAACTGTTTCATCCGGACACGTAGGTTACGTTGCAAAGTTATGGAAGAAAGTCTACGAGGATGGAAAAGAAGTTTCCAAGGAACTTGTAAATACAAGCACTTACAGAATGACTCCTAAAAAGGTTGTTCAGGGAACAAAGAAAGCTAAAGACGATAAAGATAAAGACGACAAGGATGATGAAGACAAAGATACAGAGAAGAAGACTGACACCGACAAAAAGACAGATACAGAGAAGAAGACTGACACCGACAAAAAGACAGATACAGAGAAAAAATCAGATGATTCTGTAAGTAAACCGTCTTCAGAACCGGCAGCAGAAGCACCTGCAGATAATAAAAAAGAGGAGCCTGCAGCAGAGGATGCCGGAGAGTAGTTCTGTGGATTATCTATTCCTAATAAATTCTATATAATTATTATAGAGAATATAAACAATAATAAACTAATATAAATAATAAACTAATATAAATAATAAGCTAATATAAATAATAAACAATATAAACAAAAATCTGCGACAGTTTATTATACGCGTTTATATATTTT
>JAILRH010000157.1 GCA_024698345.1 Lachnospiraceae bacterium
AAGCCAAAATTTATTAATAATGATGGAATCTGGAAAAGTAATTATTAATTATGCGTTTGAAAAAATCATTGGAGATTTATGGGAGGAGGCAGTTGTAGGCATTTGTGGTTCTTTTGGGAAAGGTGTACTCATAGGTCAGGCTGTTGGAAAATCTATAGCTAATTTTTTGTTTTCAACAGACAAAACAATTGACCAATATTATTCATTGCGCGCTTTGGTCAATTTTGAAGATGTTATAGTTGGATGTGTAAGAAGTTTATCTCAAAAATATAATTCTGATGAAACATCAGATAATGCTGATTCTTATTTACGTTCAGTAGAACTATTGTTAGCTACATACAATCTTGGTTGTGATTATACAAATGATTTTGCAGAAATTGTATTCGAAAAAGGCTTAGTTAATAAAATAAAAAGCTTATATGGAGAAAATCAATCTCTTGCAACTTTTAAAACAAGCGTAGAAGAGATGAAAAAAAATATAAAGTTATATTATGGATTAGTTTCACTGAATTCATATAAATATTATCTTAAAGAAGATGCTCCTGAATTATATAAAGCAATATACGGAAACAGAGATAATACTGATTTCGTTTCAATTTCTGATATGCAGATTACTCAAACAAGAGAAATATTTGTTGGAAATTCAGGCTCGGCAAGCGAATATTTCGATATAACATATTTCCCTTCAAACCATACGGAAATTATTTTATTTGAATCTGTTTCTTCATCTAATGAGAATGTAATAAGAGTAGATGATAACTTTTTTTATTCTGGATGTATAGCTGCTGTTGGTGTTGGAACTTGCATTTTAACTGTAGAAACAAGTGATAAAATGCATTCCGTGGCAGTTGAAGTCACTGTGAATGAAAAAGAATCTGAAAGTCAGTACAATACTTCTTTTAATTATATGATTCAGAATGATGGAACGGCTTGTATTACAAAATATAATGGAAATTCAAAAAATGTTATCGTTCCAACAAATCTTGATGGACATACTGTAACTGAAATTGGGTCATACGCATTTGCAAACCTAAAAAATGTTGAAATAGTTGCCCTTCCTACCACAGTAACAAGTATTGGTAATGGTTCATTTGAAAATTGCATAAATTTAAAAACTATAAATCTTCCTAGCAGTTTAACATATATTGGTGACAATGCTTTTGAAAATTGTAGGAGTCTAACAAGTATTGCAATACCAAGGAGCATAACAGAATTAGGTTCTAGCGTATTTATGGACTGTGTTAACCTAAAAAGTGTACTATTACCAGCATCTCGAGGCTTTGAAATGTGCATTGAGTATAATACATTTAGTGGTTGTAACAACATCTCAAATGTAGTATTTCAAATACCTGCGATTATAGAAAACAATAATATAAATAATTATTTGAGTATTCAAGAAATGTTTCCGGATTCTTATAAGACAATTCATACAATAAAAATTCCAAATGGAATAACTAATATACCAGATGATTTTTTTAAAGGATGTGAATTATTAAAGGATGTGAATATACCAAACTCTGTAAAAAATATCGGAAATAATGCATTTTATGATTGTAAAAGTTTAGAAAACGTAGAAGTTCCTGATAGTGTAGCAAATATTGGAAGTTCCTCTTTCTTTAATTGCACTTCTTTAACTGAAGTGTTACTACCATCTAGTTTAACACAAATCGAGTATGGTCTTTTCGATAATTGTATATCGATAACCTCCATTAGAATACCAGATAGTGTTGAAATAATTGGAGATCGGGCATTTTATAATTGTACATCATTAAAAGCGGTTACAATGCCATGCTCTGCAAAATGTGCAGAGGATAATACTAGGGGTATTTTTACGAATTGTGAAAAAATTGAAAAACTCACATTAACAAAAGGTACAGGTACTATGGCTGAATGGGTTTCTCACAGAACTCCCCAGTACGAAAGCCGTGAATCATTAAAGGAAGTAGTATTGTCTAAAGGCATTAAAAACATTAGCCCTTATGCTTTTTCCGAATGCAATAAACTTACCACATGTAAGATACCAAAAAGTGTGGAAAAAATAGGAAAAATGGCATTTGCATATTGTAGCTCATATGATGCTCCTGAATTGCATGAAAACATTACATATATAGGCGCTGATGCTTTCAAAAATACGTCGTACTATTTGGATGAAAACAATTGGGAAGGCGGATTGCTTTATTTGAACAATTATTTGCTTGAATGTAAAACGGATGTGAAAGGTAATGTAAAAATCAAAGAAGGTACAACCGTGATAGCAAACGAAGCATTTCAGCATCATTGTTATGACATTACCAACGTAGAATTACCTAATAGCTTATTATATATTGGGGAGTATGCATTTTCGATGTGTTACGGACTGAAGGAAATTACCATTTTAAAAAATATAATTAATATTGGTGATGATGCGTTTGAAGACTGCAAAGGTTTAGAAAATATTTTTGTTGAGGATAGTAATGAGTATTATTGCGATGAAAATGGAGTTTTATTTAGTAAAGATAAAAAAACAATCATTAAATATCCGATAATGGGGGAAGATACTTATACTATTCCTGATGGCGTAACAAAAATATATTATTGTGCATTTGAATGGTGTTCAGGATTGAAGAAAATAACTATACCAGAGTCAGTAAAATCAATTGGAGATTATGCGTTTTTTAGTTGTTATAGTCTTTCTACTATTGATTTGCCAAGTGATTTATCATATTTAGGAAAACAAGCATTTTTTTCTTCAGGATTAGAGTACATTGAATTTCCAAAGAATATTTCAACAATACGTGAAAAAACCTGTAGTAGTTGTTCAAAGTTATCAATAGTTGTGATACCTGAAGGTGTAAAAACTATTAGCGAAAGTGCATTTTCTCATTGTTCAAAACTTACTACAGTTCAGTTATCATCAACGGTTACCGATGTTGGATATAACGCATTTTATAATTGTTCGTCCTTGAAAATATTATCTCTATCGCATAATGTTAGAAATTTTGAAAACTTATATAATGAGAACTTAGAGCACATTGTTTTTGACGGAACAAAAGAAGAATGGGATTCTCTTACATCTAATTGTCCTAAATTTTCAACAGATAAAACGGTAATTCACTTTAATAGTTCTTTTGAAAATGTATTCGAGAAAATAATTTGTAATGAGAATTATTTTGGAAAAGGATATTATGTGCAGTATCACTGTAAGGAATGTAATATTA
>JAILRH010000170.1 GCA_024698345.1 Lachnospiraceae bacterium
AGAATTAGATATATCTATCGGGTTGAAAATTGCTTCTTATGGAAATGTTATTTATTTGACAACGATTCTAAAGGAATATCTTTTTAGTGGAAATATAGATAATTCAGAAAATCAAGATATTTATAGCGTTATTGATATGTATTCATATAATGCATTTCATTTATTGACAAATGAGAGCATTGATTTAAAGCTTATCGGCCATTTGTTAAGATATGCATATGAGAGAGTGGCAGAAAATTCAATATGGAATATAGCCGAAAAGTCGCCTTTAATAAGAAAATTTATCGAAGAAAACTTATCAACAGGAGACAGATATATTTATTCGTTGTTGCCATCTCAAAGAGAAGTTATCTCAGATGTATTGACGCCTAAAAAGAGTATTGTTGTGGGGATGCCAACGAGTGCAGGTAAGTCATTTCTTGCTGAAATGCAGATATTATTTAGTATTCATAACTATAAAACCGCGGAGTTTAATCCTACAGTTTGTTATGTAGTCCCAACCAATGCATTGATTGACCAAGTTAAATTAGATTTACAAAGTGATTTCAAAGAATTCAATTTTAACATAGAAACAGCATTGCCATACTATGATGTTGATGAAATTGAAAATGAAATTTTGATGCGTGAACATATTGATATTTTGATTAGTACACCTGAAAAGTTGGAAGCGCTTGTAAGACAAAATCATCCATCAATAAAAAATACACGTTTGGTTATCTTGGATGAAGCTCATAATCTGGGAGATGCTTCGAGAGGATCTAAATTTGAGTTGGTTTTATCATCTATAAAGCAGAATATGAAAGAGGCTAATTTCTTGTTGCTAAGCCCCTTTATTAGTAATGCGAAGGAAATTAGTGAGTGGTTGGCTGATTCGCCAAGAAATGCAGATACTATCTCGGTAGAATGGTCGCCAACCAAACAATACATTGGCTGTAATTTGTTGAATAATAAGAAAACAGAATCAGTCCTTCAGTTTTATAAGTCACCAAGAAATCAATTAGGAACAGAGAATGTTGAAATTGCGTTGAGTTTAAGCCCGCAAGATGTGAAAACAGAACTAGATCATGATAGAGTTGATAATGCTGTTCGACTTTGTGTGGTTTTAAATGATTTTATTGAACAAGATGGGAATATTCTAGTATTGTGTGGTGGAAGAGGCACAACGTTGAAACTGGCTCTGGATGTAAAGTGCTTTTTTGAAACCAAGAATTTGTTGCCGGATATGAGTGAAGATGAAGAGATTCAACGAGCAATAGAAATTGTAAGATTGGAAAACGGAGAAGATGATTCTTTAGTTGAATGCTTGAAATTTGGTATTTGCTATCATAATTCGGGTCTGTCAAGTATTGTTAAAGAAACTATTGAGGAACTGGTTAGAAACAATAAGATTAAGATTATTTTTGCCACTACTACGCTTGCACAAGGAATGAATTTCCCAATAAATACAGTCATTTTTGATACTGTTAAATTGCGGAATAAAGGAAACTTGTCTAACGCTGAGTTTTGGAATATAGCTGGACGTGCTGGAAGAGCATACAAGGATAAAGAAGGGTATATAATCCTTTCGTATGCCAGTTCGCCGAAGGAGACAAAGGCTGCGGTAATAAGATACATCGAATCGGATTTGAAAGAGGTGATATCTTCATTGAATGCCTTCTTTACCGGAAATACAGCGATAAGTCTTGATTATAATGTGTTGAAAGACCCGAAAAATGCGCCGATATTAAATCTCTTGCAATATATAAACCATATTTTAAATATTAGTTATGATTATGACATTAATCCAAGAGATGTTGCTAAAATTAGAGGTATATTAACGGATTCATATTTGTATCATAGTTTGAGCAAGCAAGAAGGTTTTATTAACGCGCAGACTAAGTTGAATACGTTTGTAGCACAGTATATTCGTCATGTTAATGCTAATAAAAAGGAAGATATGGCAAAAGCAGATGAATTAGGTATTAGCGACATAAGTTATACAAAGGTTAAATCTATAATAGGAGCTTTTATCAATAGTTTGAAAGCAAATGGTGATCATGAGTATAAGGCGTCAGAAATCATACTTCAAACAAAGAATGTTGAGCGTTTAACAGAGATTATAAATATTATTGCAAAAATTCCGGAAATTAAAATTGAGATGTTGGGTCAGGGTAATTTGGATCCAGAAAGTATTGCCAAGTTGCTTATGGGATGGGTAAATGGCGATAAAGTAAGGGATATTGCAAAAAACGTCAAGAGAGCTGGACAGAGTGATGAAGAAGTAATTTCCTTGTGTAATCGATATCTTAATAGCAAAATGAGATCTTATATGCCA
>JAILRH010000174.1 GCA_024698345.1 Lachnospiraceae bacterium
TATAATACAGTGAAATAATGTATATAAATAATAAACAGAAATAATACATTGAGATAATGTATATAAATAATAAACGGAAATAATAAACAGAAGTAATACACAGAAATAATACGGAGTAATATTATATGAAACAGATAATTAATGTTATAGGAATGGGTCCGGGAAAAGAAGATATGATGACAAGAGAAGCCTACGAAGCTCTATGCAAATCGGATGTTATTGTGGGCTACAAAGTGTATCTTGACCTGATTGGGGATAATTTAAAAACTAAAGAACTCATTTCCACTCCTATGAAACAGGAAGAAAAGAGATGCCGCATTTGTTATGAAAAGGCACTTGAAGGTAAAAAGGTATCCATTATCTGCAGCGGGGATGCAGGGGTGTACGGTATGGCATCGCTGATGTATGAGATAGGAAAAGAATATGATGGTATAGAACTTAACATTATTCCGGGAATCACTGCGGCAACAAGCGGAGCAGCTGTCCTTGGGGCGCCTCTCAATCATGATTTTTGTGTAATAAGTCTGAGTGATTTACTCACTCCATGGGAGAAGATTGAAAAACGTCTTGAGTGTGCGGCGATGGGGGATTTTGCAATTGCAATCTATAATCCATCCAGCCAAAAAAGACATGATTATCTAAAAAAGGCGTGTGAGATTTTGCTTCGCAACATAGAGGGCGATAGACCTTGCGGATATGTTATGAATATTGGAAGAGAGCAGACAAAGGCTGTTACATGCACCCTGGCGGAACTTAAAGATGCTAAGGTTGATATGTTTACGACTGTGTTTATAGGTAACTCAACAAGTGAAATAGTAGGTGGTAAATTGGTTACCAAGAGAGGGTATCAGGTGGAACTAAATGGGTAAGATAGTTATTTTTGCAGGGACAACAGAGGGGCGCGAGTTGTCAGAATGGTTAAGCAGTATAGGAGCGGAGCACATTGTATGTGTTGCAACTGAATATGGTAAGCAGGTTTTGGTGGAAGACGAGTATTCAGTTGTCATGGAAGGTCGTATGGATGAGCAGCAGATTGAAAAATTCTTTGAAGAAAATGATACGGCAGTTGTTGTTGATGCGACACATCCTTATGCAGTTAAAGCGACTGAGAATATTCGAATGGCAGCACTCAAAAAAAAGGTGGAGTATCTGAGACTTGAAAGACAGGATATAGAAATTGAAAGACAGAATGCTGATAGTGAGAATACAGAAAGAGCGGATAACAAAGATGTTAAACATGACAAAGATGTTATAGAATCCAAAGAATCAAACGACACAAAAAAATATTCAATCGAAGATGTGGAGATTGATAAAGAAAAACTATCGGAAACTATCAACAAAAGAATAGGCGATTATTTAGACCGTGGTTTTGGAGTGAGATACTTTGAAAATATAAAAGAGTGTGAAGAACGACTGGAGAAAACACACGGCAATATAATGCTGACCACGGGCAGTAAGGAGTTGGCGGATTTTTGTGTAAACGACTCGGTAAAAGAGAGACTGGTTGTAAGAGTTTTGCCGGGGAGCGAGAGTATTTCGATTTGTGAAAAATGCGGAATAAAAGGAAAGCAGATTATCGCAATGCAGGGACCATTTTCCATAGAAACCAACTTTGCCCTGATTAATCAGTACAACATCAGAATAATGGTTACTAAAGCAAGCGGAGCGGCAGGAGGATTTGAAGAAAAAATAGATGCGGCAAGGCTTGCGGGAATAAGAGTGTATGTAATCGGAAGGCCACAGGAACAAAAAGGATTGTCCTTCGAGGAAGTCTGTGAGAAATTAGCACCGTATATACAGGTACAAAAATATAAAGATTACTTAACGGTATTGAGAGAAAAAAGGCGTAAGCCAAGAAAGATAACTCTCATCGGATGCGGTATGGGAAAGACTGAAGATTTGTCACAGACTGCAATGGATGTAATCAAAAATGCCAATATGGTTTTCGGCTCAAGACGATTGGTTGAAAGCCTTAATACAAGTAATAAAAAGTATCCATATTATCTCGCCGGGGATGTTATTCCTATTCTTCTGGAAGGAATAGGTGATGTGGCAATATTATTTTCCGGTGATACCGGATTTTACAGTGGTGCAAAAAAAATGTATGAGGAATTGGAAAAGAAAATAAATTCCGGAATTTTGGATGCAAAGATAACAATTATACCGGGAGTGTCATCCATATCTGCCTTGTCGGCAAAATCTGGTGTGAGCTGGGACGATGCAAAGATTATCAGTTTTCATGGAAAAGATATTTCAGATAATCTTAGGGCAGAGTTTGTACGAGCCGTGCAGACTAACAGAAAATGTTTTGCCCTGTTATCAGGAGTTTCTGATCTCAACCTTGTTGGAAGAATACTTATGGAAGAAAAACTTGAAGAGTGCAAGGTTATTGTGGGATATCTAATGTCCTACCCAAGAGAAAAAATAATGACTCTTACTCCAAAACAATGTATAGAAATATCTGAACCGGGATTGTACAGTATTTTTGTCATTAATGAAGCTTATTCACAAAAAGTATCAGAAGCAGATAATATGAGTCATGATATTGTAAATGAGGATAGATCTGAAAGAATTTTGAAGCATGTAAATGAGGATAACACTGAAACAACTTTGAAGAATGTAAATGAGGATAAATCTGAAAACAGGAATAGTGAAAATAAAATAAAATCTCTTGGTGAGTTTAAAATAACTCCCGGAATTGCGGACTCTGAATTTGTACGTGGAAAAGTTCCGATGACAAAGGAAGAAGTAAGAACTGTCAGCATATCAAAACTTAATCTGAATGCTGATTCAGTTGTGTATGATGTGGGCAGCGGAACAGGATCTGTAGCCATTGAAATTGCGCGTTTATCTGACAGAATTAAGGTCTTTGCAATAGAGAAAAAACACGAAGCAGTTGAGCTGATACATAAGAATATCGAAAAATTCGGACTAAATAATATTCAGGTGACAGAGGGGATGGCGCCGGTTGCATTAGAAGAACTTCCGACTCCAACTCACGCGTTTATTGGAGGAAGCAGCGGCAATATGTCTGAGATAGTGGAATTGCTGCTGAACAAAAATCCTCAGATTAATATAGTAATAAATGCAGTCAGTCTTGAAACACTTCAGGAAATAATGCTGTTAGATAAAAAGTTTGAACTAGGGAATTTCGATATTGTGACAATGAATGTTACGCGAACAGAAAAAGTAGGAGACTATCATATGATGAGAGGACAAAATCCTATATTCATCTGTTCATTTTCAGGGAGAAAAACTAAAGAAATGCGATAAAATTTAGTTGATAAAAATGAGGCGAATATGCAGACAGAAAATATTAGAATACCAAGAATTTTAATAGGAGCCCCAAAGAGTGGCAGCGGAAAAACTCTGATTACATGTGCATTGCTTGGTGCACTGAAAAAAAGAGATATTGATGTGATGGCTTTTAAATGCGGACCGGACTATATAGATCCCATGTTTCACAGAACCGTTCAGAATATTCCGGCAGAAAATCTGGATACGTTTTTTCTTGGAGAGGAGAAAACTAAAGAATTATTTATAGACTGCATGATGAATCAGAACGATATGGCAGTTATGGAAGGGGTAATGGGACTTTTTGACGGACTTGGAGGAGTGAGAGAGGAAGGTTCCGCTTATCATCTTGCAAAAGTTACAAGGACACCTGTCATCTTGGTGGTGGATGTTCACGGAATGGGAAAATCCATGATTCCGCTTATTAGAGGATTTGTGGAGTACGACAGCGATAATCTGATAAAAGGCATAATCCTTAACAGAATATCAGAAAAGTTTTTTGAAACAATGAGAACTCTGATTGAGGAAGAAATATCAGTTCCGGTATTGGGATATTTTCCAAACAATAAGGAACTTACTTTTGAGAGCAGACATCTTGGGTTGAAAATGCCTAAAGAATTGGAAGATATCAATCGCAAACTCGAGATGGCATCTGCTCAGCTTGAGCAATATATTGATATGGATAAATTGATTGAGATTGCAAGAGGCGCAGAATGTTTATCTTGCGATTCAAAGATATATGTAAATTACAAAAGACGTGAACATCTGACATTGGCCGTTGCAAGAGATGAAGCTTTTTGTTTTTATTATGAGGCAAATTTGCGAGAGTTTGAAAAAAGAGGGGTTCAGATAAAATACTTTTCACCCCTTGGCGATAAAGAATTGCCGGATGGAATTTCCGGAATTCTTCTGGGTGGAGGTTATCCGGAACTTTATGCCAAAAGACTTTCCATGAATGAAGATATGAGAAAATCAATAAAGTTAAAGATAGAGCAGGGAATGCCGTCCTTGGCGGAGTGTGGGGGATTCATGTATCTTCACAAAGAGCTGATGACTAAAGAAGGAGACATTTTTGAGATGGCAGGTCTCATTGATGCAAAAGTATCTTATACAGGAAAACTTGTAAGATTTGGATATGTTGAAATAGAAGAAAAGAGTGATATCTTCCTACATAATAAATCAATAAAAGGACATGAGTTCCATTATTTTGACAGTGAAGATAATGGTAGTGACTGTATTGCAATAAAGCCGGTCAGTGGACAGTGGAGCGAATGTATACATGAAAGCGACAATCATTTATGGGGATTTCCGCATTTATATTATCCATCTAATCCGGAAATTATCGATAAATTTATAGATGCTATGGACAGGTATTATTCAAATATGGTAAAAAATCAGGAAAATTAATTAAAAATAAAATTGTTAGCACTCACCCTGTCAAGCATTTTTGAAAATGTCCCAAAATAATTAAAACATTTGCCCCGGCTTTTACTGGGGCTTTTTGTTATGCTTGACACAATACTTTCTTTATTTATTTTTTCACAATACTTTCTTTATTTATTTTTTCAGCAGGTATTTTCCACTTGGAAACTTGATATTTAACCTCCCATATGCTCTTTTCTTGTTTTGGGAGGTACATTTCTTTCTTCACAACTTGCTTTATGTTAACTCGTTGTTATAGATATGTACCTCTTAAATCCACTTTTTCTTTTTTGGGAGGTACATTTCTTTCTTCACAACTTGCTTTATGTTAACTTGCTGTTATAGATATGTACCTCTTAAATCCACTTTTTCTTTTTTGGGGGGTACATTTCTTTCTTTACAACTTGCTTTATGTTAACTCGTAGTCACATATACGTACCTCCCATATCCACTTTTTCCTTTTTGGGAGGACATTTCTTTATTTTGCGCCTGCCTATAGGATTGTGTCATAAGCAAAAAAAAAAATATAAAATTGTTAGCACTCACCCTTGACGAGAGCTAACAATGGTGCTATAACATAGTCAGAGGGAATAAAAAGTACAGTTCCCGTACAAAATAAGAGACAGGAAACAATCAGTTGATTTGTTTCAAGTCTTAATAATAGGTAGAGGAGGTAATGATTATGTTAACACCTAGTATTTTTAGAAGAAACGGATATTTCGATGATTTTGATGAGTTCTTTGGATTGGAACCGGTATTTAAAAAACAGGCTGCAGTTTTCAAGAACATTAGCTCCGATGTAAAGGAAACAGAGGATGGTTATGAGATCGACATGGAGCTTCCGGGGTTTGCAAAAGAGGATGTCAAAGCACAGATTAGTGACGGTTATCTCACAATTTCTGCTGAGCATTCTGAGAACACAGACGAGAAAGATAAGAAGCAGGAGAAATATATCAGACGTGAGAGATATTACGGCAAATGCCAGAGAAGTTTCTATGTAGGAGACAACATCACAGAGGAAGACGTTAAGGGCAAATTCGAAAACGGAGTTCTTACAATGTTTGTCCCAAAGAAAGAAGCTAAGCCACAGGTTGAAGAAGAAAAATATATTACAATTGAGTAATTAAATCAGTTTGATAATACTACTTCTACTATTAGTGGTAAGTAAAAACAATGAGATAGCATAGAATGATTAAGGCGTCAGTTTTAAAACCGGCGCCTTTTCCTGTGCCAAATTTTCCCGACACCTGATATTCTATTTTATACTCATAGTAGAATAATTATCTTTTTCTGTCATTTTTTCAATTCATGTGTTACAATACGTTTTATTATTCAAAAAAGGGAAGGTGAGTTACTATGCAGGAAAAAAGATACGGAATGGCAGACAACTTTTTCTATGTACTAAAAGCTGTTGCAAAAAGCAATAAAAAACTTCTGGCAATTTCTGTGATTGCAGGAGTTTTATTTTGTATATGGGAATTTGTTGAAATGTACTTTCTGAAATATGTAATTGCTGCCATTGAGGGGGAAAAAGGTACAAGTTATATGATTATGACAGTAGTGGTTATTTCCCTGATATTGATGTTGTTAAATTTTTACGGGAATTATTTCTGGAACGTTGGCGAACATGAATATGTAAAAGTTGATACATATCTTGAAAAGCAACGTATGAACAAGGTATTTACCACTGATTATAAGAATATGGAATCTCCGCTCTTTTTGGATTTTTTACAGAGAGCAAAAGCTTCTCTTTATTACGGTATGGGATTTAACGGAGTGCTTGATCAGGTAAAAAACATAATATGCGAAGGTGCAATTACAATCATTGCAGCTGTAATGATAGGTGCTAAAAGTATTTTTGTAGTGCTATCCATCACGGTTTTATCCGTTGGAATGGCAAAGATTCTTTCCTATGTTACAAGAATTGACAAAGAAAGATTCAGTGATGTTATGGCACCAACTTACAGAAAAATAGGATACCTTGACGGCACAGCAAGAAACTTCGCTTTTGCAAAAGATATCAGACTCTTTGACATGGCCAGGGTATTTAAGGCTCAGTACAACATTGTTAATGAGTATTTTATAAAGATGAATAAAAAGCATCATAACAGATGGATTCTTGGAAATATGGGAATGCAGTTTTTGTTGCTTGCGCAGACAAGTATCATGTACGGCTGGCTTGTTTATTTTGTATTAAATAAGGGAATGAAGATTTCTGAATTTGTTCTTTATATCTCACTTGTCACATCATATTATAAGGCAATCGGATACATTTTATGGATTTATTCAAATGTAAAAGGAAACTGCCTCATGGTAAATGATTACAGAAACTTTATTAACTGGAGTGAAGATTCTGAAAACTATAGTGGGAGTATTGGCACAAAAAAGGATATAAAAGCAGAACGTTATACATTTGAATTTGAGCATGTAAGCTTCAAATATCCGGGAACAGATATTTATGTTTTGAAAGATATAAATATCAAGATCGAAGGTGGTTCAAGACTTGCAATTGTTGGTGTTAACGGTGCAGGAAAGACCACTTTTACAAAACTGATTATGAGACTGTATGAGCCGACTGAAGGAAGAATCCTTTTAAACGGTGTGGATATCAAAGAGTATGACAGGGAAGAGTATTTCAAGCTGTTTGCTCCGGTATTCCAAAATATTGAATGTTTTGCACTTCCAATTTACAAGAACATATCGTTTAAAGATGAAGAACATACTGATATGAAAAAGGTGGAGGAAGTTCTAAAGACCAGCGGATTGTGGGATAAGGTGAGCTCATACGAAAATGGTGTTAAGACAAATATGCTCAAGATTTTTGACACTGAAGGAATCGACTTGTCCGGTGGTGAGAGACAGAGACTTGCCATGGCAAGAGCCCTCTACAAGAACGGAAATATAATCATTCTTGATGAACCTACCGCTGCACTTGATGCTCTTGCAGAAGACAGAATGTACAGAGAGTTTGACAACATGGTCTCAGACAAAACAGCTCTGTTTATTTCTCACAGACTTGGAAGTACGAGATTTTGTGACAACATTGCAATGTTTGAAGACGGACAGATCGTTGAGGAGGGAACTCATGAAGAACTCATGGAACTGAATGGAAAATATGCTTACATGTTTGGCATTCAGGCACAATATTACGAGGAGGGAAAAGAAGATGAATAATTACAAAGTACAGTTTAAATGTTACAAATTTTTCCTTAAGTATCTCTGGGAAAATCAGAAATCTTATTTTGTATGGCAGATAATCAATTTCCTCGTTAGTACATTTGGAGCATTTATTAACATTATAGGAATGAAATATCTTATTGATGAGATTTCCACAAAAGACAAAAGAAATCTTCCTGTTGTGATTTTCTGGGTTTGCTTTATATGTGTAGGCAATTTTCTCTACGATAATATAAGCAAAATATCTTCCGAAAACATGGGAAGAATAAATGAGAATCTCATTAGAAAATTACACACAAAGTTAAGCCTTTGCTGCCTGGATATGAAGTTTGAAAATACTGAAAATTCAGAAGTCCTTGATATTATCAAAAAAGCAGAAAAGGCACTTAATGAGACAAACGGCATCAATGGTATCATGACAAATATTACCAATATTGTGTCATGCACCTTTATCGCTTTGGGTGTGGTTGTTATTGTATGTACGAGAGTTCCGTTGCTTCTCATTCCGGTTGTAATCAGTTTTGTGGCAAACACAATTGCCACAGACAAAGGAAATAAAATCAAAGGCTCCAAGTTTGAAAAACAGGCAGAAATTGAGAGGGGAAGTGACTACTTTAACACGGAACTTCAGGACACGCGCTACGCCAAAGACATCAGATTATACAATACGGGAAATATATTTACCGACAAGTTGCAGGAACTTGGCGAAAAGTATTACCTTGCAAGCAAAGCGCCTGACATGAAAATGTTCAGAATGAACATAGTTTTAAGCTTCGTTGTCAGAACATCGAATATGTTCATGTTCTTACTTCTTGGATTTAATGCACTTAATAAGATAATTACTATTGGTGAACTGTCAAGTCTCTATCAGGCAACTGAAAAATTCTCCGGTTCACTACGTGGAATAATGGGGTCTTACGGAGCATTGTCATACAACGCATCAAAACTTATTTACTATGTAGAGTTTGTCGAGAGTACATCCGGTAAGATTGAGATTAAAAAGGATGAAACTGTAGACGTTCAGCAGAGTGGTAAGATTAAAAAAGGCAATAAGATTAAGAAGCAGCAGAATGATGACATTATTATGACTCGCAGATATGATATTTCTGAAAGCAACAAAGGTCTTGAAATTGAATTCAGAAATGTAAGCTTCAAATATCCAAATACGAAAAAGTATATTCTTAAAAATATAAGCACTAAAATCAAAGAAGGTGAGCATCTTTCAATTGTTGGACAAAACGGTGCCGGAAAAACTACATTCATAAAATTACTCTGCAGAATGTATAATGATTATGAGGGGGAAATACTTGTAGACGGAAAGAATATAAAAGAATATTCTTTCAAGGAGTACATGAAGAAACTTTCAGTAGTATTTCAGGATTTCAAACTGTTTGCATTTACAATCAGAGAAAATGTTACAGTGTTTGAAGACGAATTATCAAGTGCGGGTGTGACAGGTTCAAATGAGAATAAATTAATTACGGCAAGTTCAAATGATGCAAAAACAAGTGATGAAAGTTCAATTGACAAAAAGCAAAATAAAAATGATAAAGATTCAGAAATATACAAGATATATGAAACAGTCGGTTTGGATGACTGGATTAACGAATTACCTGACAGAGATGACACATATCTGTATAAGTATTTTGTTGAATCAGGTGTTGAGCCATCAGGAGGACAGGGACAGAAACTAGCCATAGCAAGAGCAGTATATCGAAACGCGCCTATTGTAGTACTTGATGAACCTACAGCGGCGCTTGATCCGATATCAGAGTACGAAGTCTACAATCACTTTGACAGTCTTGTGGCAAACAAAACCGCTGTGTATATTTCACACAGACTTTCTTCATGCAGATTTTGTGACAGAATCATAGTATTTGACGATGGAAAAATCATTGAAGAAGGAACTCATGAAGCATTGTTAGAAAAAGAAAACGGATTCTATTCTTTGATGTACAAAACGCAGGCGAAGCAGTATAATTTATAAGTAGTGAAACAAAGTTTCATAACGTATACATTTTGAAACATGACAGGAGGATTTATGAAAGTATTATTAATAAATGGAAGCAGAAAAGAGAAGGGCTGCACTTATACAGCACTTTCAGAGATTGCAAAGGTTCTCGAATCAGAAGGAATCGAAACAGAGATAATGAATGCCGGTAAGATGGTATTTGACGGAAAGGTCAATGAGGCAGTAAAGGAAGCGGTAGAAAAGTTGAAAAGTATTGATGGTATTATTGTCGGTTCACCTGTTTATTATGCATCTCCATCAGGTGAGATACTGATGTTCCTTGACAGACTCTTTGGAGCAGCAGAAGCAGATTTAAGATTTAAACCTGCAGCAACAATTACTTCTGCAAGAAGAGGCGGAACGACAGCAACTCTTGACGTACTTAATAAATATTTCTTATATAATCAGATGCCGCTTATTTCATCAAGATATTGGAATATGGTTCACGGAAGCAATCCTGAAGATGTATTAAAGGACGAAGAAGGTATTCAGATTATGCAGACACTTGGCACAAATATGGCTTGGATTTTAAAGAGTATTGAGGCTGGAAAGAACGGTGGAGTAGCACAGCCTGTGGCTAAGGAGAAAGTATTCACTAACTTTATTCGCTAGGATTAATGTTAGTCATTGAATCAAACAAACTCTGGCACATTACTTTTATGAGCAATAGCAACTTCTAATATAAGCTAAATTAAATATTAATATGAGCAATAGCAACTTCTAACATAAGCTAAATTAAATATTAATATGAACAATAGCAATTATTATATATAATTATAAAACAAGCAAGTGGATGAACGGATGAGGAGGTTTTATATGATAAGAGATGAAAAGATTTGGATTGCCAACACAGAGAGCGGAGAGAATATTTCGATTATTCCAAAGATGGCAAACAGACACGGACTTGTTGCAGGAGCAACAGGTACAGGTAAGACTGTAACACTCAAGGTTATGGCAGAGAGTTTCAGCGAGATGGGAGTTCCTGTATTTATGGCTGACGTCAAAGGGGATATTGCAGGAATGATGAATCCGGGAACTAACAGTGAGGATATGCAAAAGCGTATTGCAAAGTTTGGTCTTGCAGAGGCAGGTTTTGAGTATAAAGGATATCCGGTAACTTTGTGGGATATATACGGAAAGAATGGAATTCCTTTGAGAACGACTATTTCAGAGATGGGGCCATTGCTTCTCTCAAGAATTCTGGGACTCAACGATTTGCAGAGTGATATATTATCTATCATTTTCAAAATTGCAGATGACAGTAATCTCTTATTAATTGATACAAAGGATCTAAAGGCAATGCTTGCCTACGTTGATGATCACTCGGCTGATTTTGCAGCAGATTACGGAAAGATAAGCAGTGCTTCAATCGGTGTAATTACAAGAGCAATTGTATCTCTTGAGACAGAGGGCGCAGATTTGTTCTTCGGTGAGCCGGCTCTTAACATTTCCGACTGGCTTCAGATTGGTGCCGGAGGAAAGGGTATGATCAATGTACTTGCAAGTGACAGCCTTATTGGCAACGGAAAGTTATATTCTACTTTCCTGTTGTGGATGTTGTCTGAACTTTTTGAGACATTGCCGGAAGTAGGAGATATGAGCAAGCCTAAGATGGTATTCTTCTTTGATGAGGCTCATCTGTTATTCAAGGATACTCCTAAGGCTTTGCTTGAAAAGATTGAACAGGTTGTTAAGCTTATCCGTTCAAAGGGAGTCGGTGTATATTTCTGTACACAGAATCCGAGAGATATTCCTGACGGTGTTCTTGCACAGCTTTCAAATAAAGTTCAGCACGGACTGAGAGCATACACACCTTCAGATCAGAAGGCAGTGCGAGCTGCAGCGGATTCTTTCAGAGTAAATCCTGATTTTGATACATTTGATACAATACTTAATCTTGGCACGGGAGAGGCGGTTGTGTCATTCTTACAGGAGGACGGCGTTCCTGCTATAGCAAGTAAGGTAAATATTCTTCCGCCACAGTGTTCAATGGCAGCGGCAACTGATGCACAGAGAGAACAGTGCATCAAAGAAAGCTTACTCTACAGCAAATATGCAACAGCAGTTGATCCGGATTCTGCATATGAATTCCTTCAGAGAAAAGGTATTGAGGATGCAAGAATAGCAGAAGAACAAAAGCAGGCAGAACTTGAGGCAAAAGAAGCAAAGAAGAGAGCTGAGCAGGAAGAGAAGGAAGCAAAGAAGCAGGCAGAGCGCGAAGAACGCGAAGCTTTGAAAAAAGCAGAGCAGGAAGAAAAAGAAAAACAAAAGGCAAAAGAGCGCGCAGAAAAAGAAGCTCTTAAAAAAGAAGAAAAGGAAAAGAAGGCTAAGCAGCAGGCTATGAAGAGTGTAGGTAATTCAGTAGCAGGAACAGTTGGAAGAGAGCTTGGAAAGAACCTTGGAGGCAAGTACGGCAAGTTCGGAAAGACTTTAGGCGGCAACGTGGGAGCAAGCCTTGGAAGAGGATTACTCAGTACTTTATTTAAAAAATAGATTTTTGTGTATTTCATGCAGGCATAAGTTGCAACTTATGCCTGTTTTATTGTATTAAAGAAAAATTTTTCCTATAATACCCATTGTCAATGAAAGGAGTGTGAGAGATGAAAATTAGACTGGCCATATCCGATGAAAATATGGACGAAGTTAGATCCTTCTTAGAGTCTAAAGGCATTGAGATAGATGAAGAAGCTGAATATATTCTGATACAGAACAATAAATCAGTTGGACATATTTCTGTTAAGAAGGTTGATTCAGGTGACAAAGTGTTCATATCTGTGGACGATATATTGTACATAGAAAGCTATGGTCATCAAATAGAAATAACAACCAAGGACGGAATGTATTATGGAAGGGATCCGCTCTATCAATTAGAGAGATTGCTTGATAAGCGGAAATTTACCAGAGTCAGCAAGTCTTCTATAATAGCAAAAAAACATGTTAGGAAGATCAATCCGTCTCTTGCAATGAAGTTTATACTTGTCATGTCGGATGGAAATCGAATTGAAGTTACGAGAAACTATTACAACAGTTTCAAGGATGCATTTAACATTTAAGAATAATTAAAGGAGAATAAAACAATGAGTCTGATTTCAGTTTTATTATTATTTGTAATAATATCGTTTATACCAATAATATTAGCGTATTTTATTATATACAAAAGAAGAATTAATAAGAGATTACAGGAAGGAAGTTACAACGAACCATATAATTATGAGAATATTGATGGGGGAAGAAAAAGAAAACAAATGCCTGATTTTCACAATGTTGCAATTGTAGGAATTATATTTATTGTTATGACATCACTTACAAATATAAGTAGCAGAGTTGAGAATTTGTATGATGCAATTAATAACGATTATGACGAATCTTCTGACATTGATGCCCTGGGACAAAAAGTTGATGAATTGAGGGAACTTGTTGAAGAAAACAAAAGCATGATATCAGATATCGAGGTTGACTATGGAGCGTTAAATACAAATGATTTTACTGCAGATGTAACAGTAAGAGTGTTTCTTAAAAATTCGTTTAACGATGCAAAATACTATATTAAGTTAGGAAAAGATACAACAGAATTAAAACCTAACAGGGATGGCGTTTTGGAAGGAAAGTTTGCAGTCAATATTTTTGAATATTATTTGAAGATGTATATCATTTGTGAGAGGAAAAATGGAGAGACAGTTACAGAAAAAATAGATTATAACAGAGAGGGAGTGTATCCTCTTCTCACTGATGAGGAAGAAATGTTGTATGAAATATATACCCCACATTTGTCTTCATGGGATTTTGATTACTCCGTATTGGCAGGAAGCAAGGTAAAAATAGACGCAGAATGTCATATTGATGATGAGTCATACTATTTGGATGAAAATGCTTATGACATAGTAAGTGTAAAATATTATGCTGAAGGTGATGGCGAGCGAATTGATGAAAAAGAGCTCAAGGTAAATAAGTCAAATAAATACAAATATGAAGCATATTTGGAAGCTAAAAAATTCAAGAAGATTATCTGCTATTTTGAAGTTACAGACAGCAGAGGAATGGTGTACAGATTAAGCATTGCGACAATTAATAATAAGAAAAAAATTAGTGTGAAAAATGACGAAGTGTTGACAATTTTCGGTAGTACCGGAAAAAAATTAATAAAATATTAATAAAATATTATGTACAAAAAAATTTATATTTGGTGCAATAAAGAATGTATTTGTTTCGTTATAATAGTGATGTGTTTTTTAGGGAAGGCAATATTCATAACATCCCTGAAAATAGTTCATCATTTATTATATATATATTTTTTTAGGAGGTTTGTTATGAAAAAAACAATCAAAACAGGGCTTTCTCTTGCCCTTGCAGCAAGCATGGTTGTTAGTGGCACTCCAGCCGGGGTTTTGGGGGCAACAGGTGCGAAAAACAACACTAAAGCGATTTTTGAATCGCATAAGTCTTTAGGCGAATTAAGAGAGAAGAAATTCAATAAAAACGCAAAAGCCAAAAAGCAGGCAGAGTATGCTGAAGGTGAAGCACTTATCATGTACTACAGTGATAAGGTAAGCAAGAATTCAATTAAGAGCAAGCTCTCTAAGGACTGCACAATTGAAGATGTTTGTACTTTTGATGATGTTAAGAAAGGAAGTATCTCAAAATCAAGTTCATTCACAGGAAAGACAGGAAAAGATTTGACTATTTCCCGCATTAAGTCAGATAAGATGTCTACAGAGGAACTTGTACAGAAATATTCTGCTGATAAGGATATTTTGGTAGCTGAGCCAAACTACATTTACAAGGCATCAAAGACTAATGATACAATGTCTGATTTACAGTGGGCATTGGACAACAAGGGTCAGGATGCCGGTATTGAAGGTCTCGATATCAACTCAGACAGTGATGAAATCGTAATTGATTCAGAGGCAGGCGAAAAGGTTATCGCTATTATCGATACAGGAGTTGATTACGAACATGAAGATCTTCAGGATGTTATGTGGAACAATCCATATGCAGGCACAAAGACTTTAAAAGGTCTTCACGGATATGACTTCGTAGATAGAGATGAAGATCCAATGGATGAGAATGGACATGGAACACACTGTTTAGGTATCATGCATGCAAATATCGACAATGAAAAAGGTATTGCCGGTGTTACTGATTCTGAAAATATCAAGATTATGGCACTTAGATTCTTAGATGCAGATGGTTATGGCTATGGCGAAGACGCTATAGATGCATACAACTACATCTACAGAGCACAGCAGCTTGGAATTGACGTTGTATCAATCAACAACTCTTGGGGAGGCGGTGGATCAGATGAGATTCTTGATGCCCTTATTGAATTAGTTGGTGAAAATGGAGCAGTTTCAGTATTTGCTGCCGGAAATGAAGGCAATAATAATGATGATTATAATATGTCTAGTACATCTGGTGGTCCATACGCTCTTTCAGTTGCAGCGTCTGATTCAAAGGGAGAACTTGCAGGATTCTCAAACTATGGTGGGGAAACTGTTGATATTGCAGCTCCAGGTTCTAACATTCTGTCAACAGTATCATATGACTGCTTCAATCCTATTACATATGATGCAGCAAAATTTGATAAGCTTGTAGGGGATTACAAGACATTTGATGATAATCAGAAACTTGTACAGTATGTTGATAATGATGGATTCACAGGAAATGTTGCAGATGAAAATGACCTCAGATGGGGTGTTACTGCTTCAGGAGATGCTACATATTCTGTTGAATATACAGATGAGGAATTTGTAGGACCAAAGGATGGTAATAAGTCGATAAAGATTTCTTTAAAGAATGCAAAAGATGGAGATTCTTATTATTTCTACTTCCCATATACAGCTGAGAAGTCATCAAAGCCACTTTATCAGTCAGAATTTATCAGAGCAGAATTGGGAGAAAATTATAAGAGCGATTCAGTTGCCTCAATCTGTGTTGCGGATTCAACATTAGACGAAGATGGTGTATACGACGAGGAGAATGAAAACTGGTATGGTCGTGTCTATGCATCAGGCGAAGATTATTATGATTGGCTTGGTAGATATGATAACTGGACATACTACAGTGTTCCTGTTATTAAAAAGGCAAAAGCAACACAGGAAAGAGTATTGGCAATACAGATTTTTGTTTCCGGTGATGGTGACTACAACACTTATGTTGACGTATTTGGTATGTCAAAGGGTGACGTTGATTCTAAGGATTTTGGAAAATATGACTGGTACTGCGGAACTTCTATGGCAACGCCACATGTAACAGCAGCTGCTGCAGTTGTTGCAGCAATGAATCCTGACTATTCTGCAGCTGATGTTAAGGATACAATTATTGGTTGTACAACAGATACAAAGGCATTAGAAGGAAAATGTGCAACAGGAGGAATGCTTGATTTATCAAAGGTTAATAATCCTAACTTCTCAGTAAGAAATATTGAAAATTACTACGGAGGAGAAGATGACGAATTGTACATTGCTATTAATGGTGCATTCCTTGAGGGAACAAATGTAACTGTTAACGGCAACGAAGTTGAAGCTGAAACAGAAAAGAACTGCATCGTATTCAAATGTGATGAAGATATGGTTAATTCTGTATTAAATATCGCAGTAAGTAAAGGGGATAAGACTGTAGAAAAACAGTATTTTGTTCCTGAAGGAAAAGAATTCAACTCTTCAGAGTATGAAGGTTTTGAGACTTCATTTGTTTCATCTTTAGTAAAGGGAGATGATTGTGTATACTTTGTAAATGTTGAAAGTGGAAATGTATATAAAGGCATTGCACCTGAGAAGTTCACTGATCATTTTGAGTGGATGTCAATGGCAGGAAATAATCTTGAAGAATTATTTGGTCTTGAGTATGCAATGAACTATTCAATTAGCTACAGCAATCCAATTTACAAAGATGGATATATTTTTGCAACAGTAAATGTTGATTTAGGTTACGCTGAATATGCTATTTTAGTTGCATATGACACAGTAAACGAATATTGGGATAAGGTTGCTGAGATTCCTGCAGATGTAGTTGACAGTGGATGTGATTTATTAAAATATAATGATACATTATATCTCTACGGAAGTGATGCATACAAAGTAAACGGACAGTTTGAACGTGATGAGGCAGGATATGCTTTTGATCTGGATGCTGAATTCGAAAAGACAAATGATTTAGGAGTAATTCCTGAAAAGGGTCTTGGACGTGAAGTATTCGAAATCGGTGATAAGCTTGTTTCACCATTCCATTATGATTATCCGGATGAAGGCGATACAGTATTTGTTCCTGCAATGATTTTTGACGGAAATTCATGGAAACAGTCAGAAGCCGACATTAATGTGATTAAAAATGAAGCATTTGTTGCAACAGCAACTGAAAACGGAATTGTATATACAGGTATCTACGCTGACAAATTAGGTGACACATTCATCTATGACGCTGATACAGATTCATACAGCAATACAGATTATCATTTTGGTTTAGAAGAAGAGATGTCTGATTATTCATATATTTTCAAGTCAATTGTTGTAGACGGAAGATTATTTGTTATTAAAGCTGATCCGTTTAACTTTGGAGATGATGAATTTGATGATGAGGATGACTGGTCTAACAGAACAGTTGTAAAGAATGATTCAGAAGAAGAAACTACATCTGATGATTATGATGATGAGTATGAGGATGAGGAAGAAAGCGATAGCCCTACAATTTATGAATACAATGTAAATCTTGTAGGAGAAGATATTTATGAAGAGCCAATCGAGATAGAGACAACAACAGCTGATTCTGAAATCCCTACAGAAAATTCAGGCAACAATAATGATGGAGAGACAACAGCAGTTGATACAACAGCAGTTGAGACAACAGCGCCTGTTACAGCAGATGAGACAACAAAGCCGGTTGAAACTACAACAGCAGTTCCAACAACTACAAAGCCGGTTGAAACTACAACAGTAGCGCCAACAACTACAAAGGCAGTTGAAACTACAACAGCTTCTTCAATTACTAAGAAGAAAGCAAAAATTACAAAAGTTAAGAGAACTTCTAAGAAGAAAGCAAAGATTACTGTTAAGGCAGTTGCTAATGTTAAATATCAGGTTAAGTATTCAACATCTAAGAAATTCTCTAAGAAGACAACAAAGACATTAACATTTGCTAAGAATGCATTTACTATTTCTAAGTTAAAAGCTAATAAGAAGTATTACGTAAAAGTAAGATTTATGGCAAAAGAGAATGGAAAAGACGTATTCGGTAAATGGTCTGCTGTTAAGACAATTAAGAAGTAATATAATTTATAAAAAATAATAAATAAAAATAGTAAATTATAAGTAATAAAAATGGGAACTGTTACATATCTGCAATATTTGCAGAGAAGTAGCAGTTCCCTTTTTCTCAGTCGATATTCTGTAGCAAGAACGATGAGACCGTTCTTGCATTTACTCGCCAAGAAGTTCTTTTCTTGTTTTTTCAAGTCTCTCAATATTTATCTGTTTTTCCATGATCGTTTTTTCAAGCCAGAGCTGAAGTGATTCTACTGAAATAGATATCTTTTCAAGTTCGTTCTGAATAATTACAAAATCATGAATCTGATCATCGGAAATAACTCCGTCAGCCATAATCTCAATCAGTCTTGCTTTTTTGTCATTGATTGAATTGAGAGAAGCAAGCATCTCAAGGATGATTGTTGATGATTCTTTTTCCTGAATCTCAGGAACGTAGTGCTTTCCGATAGGACACTCGTGTGAACAATAATAGTTGCAAAGGTATGGTGCCTTGTAACTTTGTGACATGGTAAGTATCTCATCAGGATGTGGAAGTGAACGCTCACTTTCTATCTTCTCGATACGATCCGCACTGATGTATTCAAGCAAATCACTTGCTTTATCCCTTGTAAGTTCAAGGTTCTCGCGACATTGCTGATAGATATTTTTATTTTCTCTTGTTGATTTTTTCCCCATTTAGAGAAACCTCCTAATCTAATTTACTAAAAGAAGCGAAATAAAAATAATAAATTGACATCGATTTTTCTTTTTTTTCTCGCTTATATATTATATAATATTGATGTCGAAATTAAAAGATTAAACAGAGTTCTTTTTATTTTTGACGTAAGTAACAATACACTTTTTATTATTAGGAGGAAAAAGACATGAAAAATGTACAGTTAGTTTCTTCAATAGTTGATAATACCGGAACAATTGGTATCATTGCTATTGCAGCAGGCGTAATTATTATTTTGGCTATTTTGGCTTCAGGTTATGTTAAGGCATCACCTGATACAGCTTTTATCATATCGGGGCTGCGAAAGAATCCAAAGTTCTTAATAGGTAAGGCGGGTATCAAGATTCCGTTTTTAGAGAAAAAAGATGAACTTAACTTAAGACTTATTCCAATTGATGTAAAGACAGCTTCAAGCGTTCCAACAGCTGACTACATCAACGTAAACGTAGATGCAGCAGTAAATGTTAAAATCAGTGATAATCCTGAAAGATTAAAACTTGCAGCACAGAACTTCCTTAACAAAGATACAGAATATATCGGAGGAGTTGCAAAGAGCGTTCTTGAAGGTAACACAAGAGAGATTGTTGGTAAGATGAGACTTGAAGAGATGGTTTCAAACAGACAGAAATTCGCATTACTTGTTAAAGAGAATGCAGAGCCTGACTTGGCAGCTATGGGACTTGATATTGTTAGTTTCAACGTTCAGAACTTTATTGATGAGAATCAGGTAATTGAAAATCTTGGTATTGATAACATCGTACAGATTAAGAAATCAGCATCTATTGCCAGAGCTGAAGGTGAGAGAGATATTAAGATTGCTCAGGCAAAAGCTAACAAAGAAGCAAATGACGCAAGTGTTGAATCAGAAAGACAGATTGCAGAGAGAAACAATGAACTTTCAATAAAGAAATCAGAACTTAAGAAAGTTGCCGATATCAAACAGGCAGAAGCTGATGCAGCTTATTCAATCCAGCAGGAAGAGCAGAGAAAATCTATCGAGACAACAAGAGCTCAGGCAGATATCGCAAAAGAAGAGCAGTACGTTATCTTGAAACAGAAAGAAGCTGCAGTTAAAGAGCAGGCACTTGATGCTGAAATCAGAAAACAGGCAGAAGCTGAGAAGTTTGCTAAAGAGCAGCAGGCAGAAGCTGAATTATATCAGAGAAAGAAAGAAGCTGAAGCTAAGAAATACGAACTTGAGCAGGAAGCTGAAGGTATCAGAGCAAAAGGTATCGCAGAAGCTGAAGCAATCAGAGCTAAAGCAGTTGCTGAGGCTGAAGGTATTGAGAAGAAAGCTATCGCTATGCAGAAATACGGCGAAGCTGCTATTCTTGAAATGTTCTTCAAGGCATTTCCGGAAGCAGTTAGAAATGCGGCTGAACCACTTGCAAGCATTGATTCTATCACAATGTACGGACAGGGAAATAATGAACAGATGGTTGGTTCTGTAATGAATACAGTTACTCAGGTAAGTGACGGTATTAAAGGAAGCACAGGAATTGATCTTAAGTCTATTATTTCACAGTACGTTGGCGCAGAAGGTGTAAAGAATTTTGACAATGGTGAGTCAGTAGTTTTCAATCCTGATGAATTCAAGAAAAAAACAGTAGTAAAAGAAGATGAGTTCAAAGAAGTAAATGATGCTCCAAAGGTAAAGGCAGAAACAAAGACAACACCAGTTGCAACACCAAAGGCAGAAGTAAAGACAACACCTGTTGTTGACACGAAGGTAGAAACAAAGACAACACCTGTTGCAACACCAAAGCCTGAAGTAAAGATAACACCGGTTGTTGACACAAAGGTAGAAACAAAGACAACACCGGTTGTTGACACAAAGGTAGAAACAAAGACAACACCGGTTGTTGAGGGTGTAGTTGTAACGGATCAGCCTAGAAAATCAGTATTTGATGATGATTATGATGAAGATTTCAAATCAGATTCAAAAGATGATGACAAGCCAAGTTTTCTTCGTTAATTAACTAAGGTTATTTATATAGCGGTTCATTCATACAGCGTATGGTGGACCGCTATTTCTATTGTTATACATTTCAAGGCAGTGAAATTCAGTGATTTTTTTCTTTTACATAAAATTTGATTGTGCTATAATGTTTGTGGTGCAGGTCGCTATTCTGCACTAATAACAGGGGTTTTACCTGAATAGAAAAGGAGATATATCATGAAAAAATTTGTAGCTGAGTTTATCGGAACAATGGTTTTGGTTACTCTTGGGTGTGGTACTGCAATGTTGGTAGGATGTGATGCCGTAAACGGAGGAGGATACATTCTTACAGCACTTGCTTTTGGTCTTACAATTGTTGCCATGGCATATTCAATTGGCAATATTTCAGGATGTCATATTAATCCTGCTGTATCTCTTGGTGTTTTACTTTCCGGAGGAATGGACATTAAAGAGTTCTGTGGATATGTTGCATCACAGTGTGTAGGAGCACTTGCAGGTTCAGGATTACTTTCTATAATTTTTGCAGTGGGAAAAGTAGAAGATAAGACAGGTGGATTTGGTGCAAACGGATTGGCCGGAGTAAACGGAAGTTATTTGGCAGGACTTTTAGTTGAATGTGTTCTTACTTTTATTTTTGTAATTACTATTCTTGGTGTAACATCAAAGAAAGCATCACATGGTTCTTTTGCAGGTTTGGTTATCGGTTTTACATTGGTAGTTGTACATATTCTTGGTATTGGTCTTACAGGAACATCTGTTAATCCTGCAAGAAGTTTCGGACCTGCTCTCGCAGCATTGTTCCAGGGCAACAGTGCACCTGCAACTCAGTTGTGGGTATTCATAGTTGGACCTTTGGTAGGTGCAGCTTTAGCAGCTTTTGTATACAAATATCTTGAAACAGAAAAATAAAAAGAATTGATATATATATCAGGTAATATTTAGGAGTCTTTGCAGACAGTGATGATTTGAATCATGTTTGCAGGGGCTCTTTTTTTGAAAGCAACGTATGACTGTTTCAAAAGGAATAATAATTGACTTATATTGACATATTGGTTAATATAACCTTTAGGGAGAAATACTTTTGTTTTACCGTTATGTGAGAGGGAGACTGACAAGACGGATAATGTTTTGCAATTATCACATAGGAGGTACAAAAATGGGAAAATGCAAAAATTATTTTAAACGTGCACTTTCAACCATTCTTGCCACAACAATGGTATTAGGATCGGGCACAATCAGTAACTTTGTAAACGCTGAATCGGAAGAGGTGGCAAAAAAAGATTTAGTTATTTATTTTGCTAACTGGAGCGTTTACGGCGACAATGCTAACCAGGTAAAGAATTTACCTTGGGACAAAGTAACTTATATCAATCATGCTTTTTGGGAAATTAACCCTGTTGACGGAGAAGAAAATAAGTACACTATAGACTCAACAGATTCCTGGGCAGATATCGAAAACGGTGAGTTGGCTCATTTTCCTCAGTATGAGGAATACTCTAATTTATATCCGGATGTAAATGTCATGATTTCCGTAGGTGGATGGACAAGATGCGGATATTTTTCTGAGATGGCCAGCACAGCGGAAGGTAGAAAATCATTTATTGACAGCTGTATTGACACAATGGATACATACACATGGGTAGACGGAATTGACGTTGACTGGGAATACCCGGGTGTTGAACGTGATCCAGAGAGTGATACTGACGAGGGTTGTCCTGTAGTAGGAGATGATTTTACAAACTACACTTTGTTACTTAAAGAAATGAGAGAAGCATTTGATGAGAAATATGGCGAGGGTAATAAAAAAATCACAACATGTTCTTCTGTCAATTTAAAAACTATTGCTGCGCAGGATGTTGAGTCATTTGCACAGTATGTTGATTTGATCAATATTATGTGTTATGACATGACAGGTTCATATGATCCTGTAACGGGACATCAGACAGCACTTTATTCCACAAATGAAGATATGCATTCTGTAGATAAGGGTGTTAGCAAGTTCTTAGAACTTGGTGTTCCTGCTTCAAAGATTAATATCGGTTCACCACTTTACTGTCACGGTTGGGGCGGTGTTAAAGCTGATGAAAGTGGAAATGTAGTCGGAGTTGAAGGTTCAAGTGAAGGCTATGTCGGTGACATGGTATGGAATCAGATTAAGGCACTTGAATTAAAGGTAGTAGCAGATGGAGAACTTGGATGGCATAAAGGATATGACGAAGCTGCAGAAGCTGCATATCTTTATAATGACAATCCAAATTCCAGATTCTGCCAAAATTATCTTACATATGAAGATGAACAATCATTAGCTGCAAAACTTGCATATATTCAGGAAAAAAATCTTGCAGGAATTATAGTTTGGGAAGCAGCAGGGGACAGAGCTGTAGACGCACATCCAATGCTTACTCAGATGAGTATCGGACTTGGTATCTACAAAGGTGAGCAGTCTGTATACGGACAGTCTGGCACTATTCCTGAGATAGAAGATACTGTAAGTGAATCAGGTTATCCAAATCCTATAAATGAACTTGTTGAAGGAACAGGAACAAATAAATTCCCATCCGGATCAGTTGTATATTATAAAGGTTCAGTTTATAAGTCAATTAATGACAATGCAGATGACTATACAGACAATCTTCCTGACGGAAAGTGGGGAGCAGGTGTATGGGAAAAATTATTTGATGTAAAGGAATATGTATCACAGGAAAAGAATGGTGGCGCATGGGCATGGGCCGCTGATGAAGGGGAGTATATTTTCTATGATCCTGATGAGGACGGCATTGGAGATATCTACTATGCAACAAAGCAGATTTCAAATACAGCCGATGATGCTCCTGATGGAAAATGGGGAGCAGACGTTTGGAACTATATTACAGGACTTCAGCTTGACGGTGCATCAGTCGGACCAAATATTCCTGAAAATGTTACAGAAGTTGTAGCCGGAAGTGGAGAAAACAAATTCCCATCCGGAACAGTTATATATTATAAGGGTGCTTTCTATGAATCTGTGAATGATGCTGCAGATGATTGGGTAGACAATCTTCCTGACGGAAAATGGGGAGCTGGTGTTTGGAAGAAATTATTTGATGTAAAGGAATATGTTTCTCAGGCAGATAAAGGTTATTGGGATTACTCTGCAGAAGCAGGTGAGTATGTATTTTATGATCCTGATAAAGACGGAGTTGGAGCAATTTACCTTGCAACACAGCAGGTATCAAATACAGCCGATGATGCTCCTGACGGAAAATGGGGAGATGCTTCATGGCAGTTTGTTACATACCTTACAGTTGCAGCAAAGTCAGGTGAAGAAGAAACAACAGGTGCAGAAGTTGAGACAACAATAGGCGCAGAAGTTGAGACAACAAAAGCACCTGAAACAACAACGGTGGCAGTTGAGACAGAATCTGCAACAAGTGATGAGACAACAAAAGCACCTGAAACAGCAACAGTTGCACCAACAACAAAAGCACCTGAAACAACAACAGTTGCACCAACAGCAAAAGCACCTGAAACAACAACAGTTGCATCAACAACAAAGGCAACTGAAAAAGTTGTTTTAGGAAAGTCAAAAATTAAGAAAGCAAGCAGAGCAAAAAATAAAAAGAAAGTTAAACTTACATTCAAGAAAGTTGCAGGAGCAGCCGGTTACGAGATTATGATTTCAACTTCTAAGAAATTTAAGGAAAAATCTACAAGGACAGTTGAATCAAAGAAACTTACAAAGACTATTAAAAAACTTAAATCAGGTAAGAAATATTATGCAAAGGTTAGAGCATTTGCATTTGATTCAAACAGGAAGAAAGTTTACGGTAAATGGTCAAAGAGAAAAACAATTAAATAATTAGAAGGAATTATAGTAAGAAAATATTGCTATAGATGATTATGAAAATGTAATCTGATCTGAGAGGCAGGTTGTCACAAAAAGGCAACCTGCCTTTTTGGTGACTGTATACATTACATAATATGCAAATAAAAACTGTTTGAAAAAATGCTGCCAAATGTGACAGGAAATTTCAAAATTGTCTTGTTTTATGCGTGTTTCAAGGGATAAAAATGTTTTTGCATTTTATTGGTTAATGCAAAAAAAATGCAAAAACTTATGCAAAGAAATGAAAAAATATGCAAAGAAAACGGTTTCTGACAAAAAAAGTGTTTTTATATTGTTGCCATTTGTAACACTATTTGCTAGTTTCTAATATGGTAATTGTAAATTGTTTTTTGAAAGGGAAGAAAATGAGAAAACAAAAAATCTTAAGTTTGGCACTTAGTATGGTACTGGGTGTCTCTATGTGCGGAGTAAATGCTGTCAGCACATCAAAAGAAATTAGTGGGGAAACTGAGAAGGGAGAACTTAAGGTAGCAACAAAAGAGGTGTCTGTTTACGATCAGATTAAGAAAACAGATATTGATGAAGATGAGCTTAACGCAATAGCAGATCTTGCACTTACAGATGGTAAGCAGACTGCTGAAAAAGTTAATGCTTATACAAACAAGACAGATTATGAGGCTGCACTTAACTATGCGCTTACTTCATACTACAAGACAGAGAATTTTGACGAGATGGATGCTTTTGAATCAGCACTTGATAACAGAGCAGATGAAATCGTAAAAGGTTATGAAGAGGCTGCAGAAGAAAGAGCTGCAGGATTAGATAACGGTTATGAGCCGGGTGAAGTTCTTGCACTGTTCAATGAAGGAACTTCAAAAGAAGAAATCGAAGCAATATGTGAAGCAGGTTACGGTGAGGTTGAAAATATATATGAAAACTTTGATGGAACTTACTCAGCAAAGATTTCTATTTCACTTGGTCAGACAGTAGATAAGGCATCAGATTTCTATGATGATTTTTGCATTACAGATGCTGCAGGAAAGAATACTATGAGAGAAGCTGCTAAGAATGCAGAGGATGTATTATATGATCCTCAGGTTTCATACCAGTACTATCTCAACACAATTGATGCAGTTGGTGCATGGGATTATGTTCATTCACATGAGCATTCAAGAGTTGTAGTTGGTGTTGTAGATTCGGGTGTAAATTACAATGTTCCTGATATTGCAAACAGAATCTCACCATTATCTGCAGACGTTGCAGGGGATGAGACAATCCTGTTATCAGATATGGAAACACCATATACAAGCCAGCATGGAACATGGGTTTCAAGTACTATTTGTTCAGAAGCAAACGGTGAGGGAATCGCAGGTGTTGCAAGCTGCTATGATAACTCAGTTGTTGATGTTATTGTAATGCAGGCAGGTACTTATCTTGAAAGTTACCATGATGCAAGATTCTTTGATGATGATGTTATGAAAGCATACAATTATCTTGCTGCACACGGTGTAAAAGTCGTAAATGAGAGTCTTGGCGGATGGAATTATTCTTCATATATGGAATCTTTCTATCAGAGAATGATTGACAATGGAATAATCGTTGTTGTATCTGCAGGAAATGAGAATATTGAAACAACTTATTATCCTTCAGATTATCCTGCAACTATTTCAGTAGCTGCAACAAACAGAAATAACGGAACAGCAGATTTCACAAACTACGGAAACTTGAAAGACGTTTGTGCACCGGGCGTAAGTATTTATGCTTATGGTACTTCGGGAAATTTACAGTATGTTGATGGAACATCATTCTCATCACCTATTACTGCATCAGTAGTTGCAATGATGTGTTCATTGAATCCATCACTTACATCAAGCCAGGCAAGAAGTATTTTGAAAGCTTCAACAACACCACTTGCACAGGGATCTAAGTATGTTCCATATGGAGTTATCAATGCATATGAGTGTGTTAAGGCAGTAGGCGGTGTAGAAAAATCATATGTTGAACCTGTATCAACAAAGCCTGAGCCAACAACAGTTGATCCTGATTCTATTCTTGATGAAGTTGAAGGATTAACAGTTGTAGGTGCATGGAACAGTTTGGTTGCAATGTGGAACCCTACACAGAAACAGATTGAAAAGGGTTACACTTATAACGTATATGTTAATAGCAACTTAGAGTACGCAAATACAACACTTACAGGATTTTCAAAAACAGTTCCTGCAGGTGGATATGTTGTAACAATTAAGAGTGTATATAACGGACAGGAATCAGAAGGTGTATCTAAGTACGTAAATGTACGTGGTGATACAACTCTTCCAACAACAACAGCTCCGGAAGTTACAACACCTGAGGAAACAACACCTGTTGATAATTATGTTACAGCAGCTCGAGGATGGAACAACCTTCCATATTGGTCATTGTATGTTGCTGATGGTTGGGCAGGAAATCCTGAAGCTCAATATATAGATGGAAACTCATATAACAGTTTTAAATTAAAACTTGATAATGGCTCAACTGAAATGTGGGCAGTACAGTTAAAGACAAATGAAATAGCAGTTACACCTGGTGTTGAATATCAGTGTAAAGTAAAGGTTAATTCAAAGAATAATTCTGTAAGTGTCAGAATAAAAGATGACAAGTCAGGAACTGAGAATTTTGTTGGGTTCAGGCAGGGTGAGAATAATGTTACACTTAACTTTACACCTACATCCTCAACTGCTCAGATTTTCTTCGATTTTGGTATGGCACCTCCAAATACAGAATATGAAATTACTTCATTTGAGCTGACGCCGGTAAATGAAGAAACAACTACAATAGAAGAAGCAACAACAGTAGAAGAAACAACTACAATAGAAGAAACAACAACAGTTGAAGAAACAACTACAGCAAGCGAATTTGTAAATGCAAACGGTGGTTGGAATGACGCCGGTGCTTGGGATGTATATCAGGCAGAAGGATGGGGAAATGACCCATTAGTAAGCTACAAGGCTTCATCTACACCTAGAGATTTTGAGTTGAAAGTAAACAAGGCATCTGGATCTGAATGGGCAATTCAGGCAAGAACAGATGAAATGCAGTTAGAAAACGGTGCTAATTACACATGTTCTCTTTTAGTAAAATCAAATATTGGTGGCACCATCAGATTTAAAGAGGATGGATCAGGAACAGAAACGATGGTTACTCTTTATCCGGGTTCATCAACAACAGTTAATCTTGATTTTGCATCTGTTGGCAGTGCACAGTTCTTCTTTGACTTAGGTAATGCACCTGAAGGACTTCAAATCAAGATAAGAGAATTTGAAGTTAATAAGAAGGTGGTTGCTACAGAAAGAAATCTTGCTTTGGGCAAAAATGTTACTGTTTCAAGTGAGGAAGGTGGAGATACATTAGCTCAGTATGCAGTTGATGGAAATGCATCAACAAGATGGTCATCACAGTTTGCTGATAATCAGTGGATTATGGTTGATTTGGGTGAAGTATTCAGCTTGAGCGCAGTCGGAATTGACTGGGAGGCTGCATATAGCGATGATTACACAATATACACATCATTAGATGGCGTAAATTGGGGAGCAACAAATAATCAGACTCTTGATCATGCATGTAAGTACTATACAAGAACAACAGTAAATGCAAGATACGTTAAGGTAGTATTTAACCATAGAGCAACACCATACGGATGCTCAATGTATGAACTTGAAGTAATGGGAAAAGAAATACTTCCATACTAATCAAGAAAAGCAAATCTGATTTTTAGAAATAAATGAAAAAAATCCTTGCAATTGTTATCATGCTTTAGGGCAGATAATTAATTGCAGGGATTTTTTTGGTTCTTTTCTTGCTGACGCATAGTCCACAGCAAGAACACAGAGAACGTTACTGAGTAATTATAGTCGGAGAACAGTTCTACTCAACGTAATACTTTGTGAATAATTTCTGTGCAATGTAGTGCGATACATTGAAGTTTCTGATTCCGATTTTGTTTTGTTCGTAGCCATCAGATTCTTTGTAATGAATATGTGCCCATGAACAGTATTTGATATCGTAACCGTAATTATCAGATGATGTGTAATCGTCAGGTTCCATACCTTCGGAATAGTAGTTGTCATAATTTTTCAAGAATTCAATCATTTGATCTGAGTGTGCGGCAATAGCCGGTGCAGCATCTGTTGACAACTGATTAATGTATTCAAAATCAACATAATCATATGAGTGGTCTTCGGAATAATCTGTATCAACTGCTGTGCTCAGTGTATTACCGTACATGTTCAAATTGTAGTATGCAATCAGGTAATCTATATGTCCAAGTGACAGTATAAGATAGCAGGCAGAAACTGTAATTACACAGTATCGGAACAAATTGAAACTGTTATTGCATATCTGGACAATAAGTCCAATCATAATAAAAGTGAGCAGTGTAAGGAACCACAAAACAAAAACTCTGGTTGTTGTCAGACCGTATTCGCTGATGTACATAAGCATTCTGTAGGCACTTGATGCAATCATAATAAATGTACACCCGCTTATGACCAAATTTACAGCTGAGAGAACTTTGTTGTATCCAAAAAACTCATTGCAAATAAGAACGATTAAAATGTTAATGACACATACCGCAAGAAGCTGAAAGAAGCCTTCTCTTGCATACTGTGCATAAGTGTAATTGTCAGGAAGAGTACCGTTTCTTAAAAACAGATAGTATATCTGAATGGCGCAGAAGAAAATGTACATCACTGAAACGGAAGATGTGACAATAATTGCAATGACAGGTTCGAAATGTATAGCCTTTCCTTTTTTTGCAGTTACCGATCTTTCTGTAAAAAATGAAGTTAACACATAGGAAGAAAAATATGAAAACAAAAACAGAAAAGCAAGACCAATTAATTGTGTAATAAGATAATCAGGATTCACAAGTTTCGATATAAAGCCAAATGATTCACTGAAAATCTGATCTGCACTTGCAAGGAGTGAACCAATAATAATAACCATTGGGATGGAAATGCAAACACCGATGATTATGTGTACTGTTGTAGAATTTTTTTCTATTTTTGTATTCTTTTGCTTTGCTATTAAATCTGAAACCGGATAAGTAAGATTTCCCAATGAATTAAATAGTGTAATTACAATAAGGATAATGTGAGATGTGAGGTTTGCTCCTGATACATCCGCGAAAATATATAATTCATTTACAATTATCAGCATTATTATTCCACAATAGTTGAAGAATATAATACCATCATTTCCTGTGATAAAATTGGAAATGGATAGTAGAATACAAATAACACAGTTGAAAATAATAAACTTACCGGGTGTCTTTTTGTATACTTTTGCTATGTGGAAAATGTAAGAAACAGCAGCAATAGCGGCAAATACATTGGAAATTCCATAGAAGGAATTGTGTAAGGAAATCATTGCGACAAATGCAAACAGAAGAGATGGTATGCCCAAAATGTCAAACCTCTTTATGGCCTGTTCCTCTCTTTCGGCTTTGCTCAGTAAAATTGCTTCTGTGTTTATATAGTTGCTATTGTAGTAATGGTTGCCGATGTTTCCATTGTTAATATTATTAATATTATTAATATTA
>JAILRH010000236.1 GCA_024698345.1 Lachnospiraceae bacterium
GGAATAGTCCTTATGTCAGTATCAAAGCCGTCATTTAGCAGTTTTACTGCCGTCCAGCTGAGGAAGGCAGAATTAACATCTATATGAAAAATAATATGTTCCATTTGCTTCCTCCTTACTTACTACTTACTTACTTAATTAATTACTTACTTAATTAATTACTTAATTAGTTACTACTTACTTAATTAATTACTTACTCAATTAATTATCTCAGCCATACCCGCCCGAATACGTCAGATAAATCTGTTTAGCTCTTTGTCGAGTGGCTTTCTCTCTATAATAGTATATTCTTTCTTTGAGCATTTGTACATTTTAATGTAACACTTCCGGATGTAATTATTTAGTATATATTGCTTTTTTCTACTATTAATATTATATTTGAGTAGCACAGGTCTTGAATAGGAGGCCTAAAATACAGGAGGCAAAAAATGAACATTATTATTGTTGGTTGCGGAAAGGTTGGATATGCCATTGCTTCGCAGCTCACAGATGAAGGACATGAAATAACAATTATAGATACTGATGCGGCCCGACTTGAGCGCGCCTGTTCCTCACTTGATACGAACGGAGTTGTGGGAAACGGAACAGCATACAGTGTCTTGTTGGAAGCAGGAATAAATGAGGCAGATGTTTTCATTGCTGTAACAAAACATGACGAGGTAAATCTTCTAAGTTGTCTTATTGCTAAGAAGGCAAACAACTGTCATACTATTGCACGTGTAAAGAAGCCTGAGTATTATGAAGAAATCGAATTTCTCTCAAACGAACTTGGCATTTCCTATGCGTTCAACCCTGAGCTTATGACAGCAAAAGAAATATTTATGCTTATTCATACTCCTGCCGTTCTTGAAATTGACAGTTTTGCAAAGAATTCAGTCAATCTGATGAAGGCAAAGATTCCGGAAGGTTCATCTCTTGATAACATTTCATTAAGAGAGATGAGTGAATCTATAAATTCTGAAGTTTTGGTATGTATTGTAGAGAGAAACAAAGCAAGTATCATTCCATCGGGTGATTTTGTTCTCAAAGCAGGAGATTCCATTTCTTTTGTCCTTGCAATGAAGCAGGCTTACAGTTTCTTCAAGGAGATTGGTCTTAAGGCAAAGCCTATCAGAAATGTAGTTATTGCAGGTGGCGGAACTATTTCCTATTACCTTGCAAAATATCTTCATGACAAGACAAGGGTTTTTGTTAAAATTATCGAACCGGATAAATCAGTCTGCGAGAGACTAAGCAGTCAACTTCCTCATTGTATGGTTATTAACGGAGATATCAACGATACCGATTTACTTGAGCAGGAAGATATATCTGATGCTGACGCACTTATCGGTCTCTCTGAAATAGATGAAGAGAATATAGTCTTTGCTTTGTACGCAGCAAAAATGTCAAAATCAAAGATTATCACAAAGATCAACAGAAGCGAGTTCTACGGTGCCTTTGTGGATTTGCCGGCAAGTCTAATTTGTCCAAGAAATATTACAGCCGAATCAATGATTGGTTTTGTAAGACATCTGGAGAATTCATACGGAAATGTGGACGCAGTTTACAAACTTAACAACAATGCTGTCGAAGCCCTTCAGTTTTCAATTGACAAGTCATCAAAAGTCGTTGGAACACCGCTCCGCAGCCTTAATTTAAAGGACAATCTTCTGATATGTTCAATATCACGTGGCTCACAGGCAATTAAGCCTCGCGGTAATGATACTTTGGAACCGGGAGACACAATCGTTGTGGTTACTACCCACAAAGGTCTTCATTCGGTAGATGATATATTACAAAAATAAATAAACATTACGTTTCTTTAATCGGAGGAAAAAATGAATTATTCAATAATTAGATACATGCTGGGACTTGTATGTTTTCTCACCGGTATATGCATGCTTCTTCCACTTTTGATTGCGATTATCTACAGAGAACCTGAAGGCATGGCATATTTGATGTGTGCAATGTTTTGTATTCTGCTAGGTCTGCTTATGTCGCTGAAAAAACCAAGGAACACTTCTTTCTACGCCCGCGAGGGATTTTTGGTAGTTTCTCTCAGCTGGGTAATGTTAAGTCTTGTAGGAGCTACACCATTTGTCGTAAGTGGAGAATTTAATTCATACACTGATGCCTTATTTGAAATTATTTCCGGTTTCACTACAACCGGAGCCAGCGTTGCAAACAATATAGAAGGCCTATCACACAGTACACTTATCTGGAGAGCCTTTTCCCACTGGATTGGGGGAATGGGAGTTCTCGTATTCCTTATTGCTCTTCTTCCTATGACAGGCGGGCAGACACTTTACTTTATGAAGGCTGAAGCTCCGGGTCCGTCAGTGGGTAAACAGCTCCCCAAAATGCAAAATACCGCAAAGCTGCTCTATATTATCTTTGCCGGATTAACATTTACAGAGTTCTTATTTTTGGCCCTTGGCGAAATGAATGTGTTTGACGCACTCTGTACTTCTTTTGCAACTGCAGGAACAGGTGGTTTTGGAAATTACAACGACAGCATTGGCGGTTTCAGTTCATATACACAGATTGTTGTAACGGTATTTATGATGTTGTTCGGTATCAACTTCAACTTCTACTTCTTACTTATCTTTAGACGTTCCAGGGAAGCTTTCAAAATAGAAGAAGTAAAATGGTACATTGCGATATACCTGGCAGTAGTTGGACTTATCACTGCAAATATAGCACCTCTTGGCGGAGACTTACTAACCAACATACGAGACGCTGCCTTTCAGTCTGCATCGGTTATGACAACAACAGGATTCAGCACAGTCAATTTTGATTTGTGGCCTGCTTTCTCCAAGTCACTGCTTATTCTATTGATGATTATCGGTGCCTGCGCCGGAAGTACCGGCGGTGGAATCAAGGTTTCACGTATTATGATTTATCTCAAATCAGTCAAAAAAGAATTGCAGCATCTCGTTCATCCACAGCATATAAAGGTTTTGTCATTCGAACACAAACCACTTCCCCACGATGTCTTGAGATCTGCAAATATCTTTCTGATTGCTTACTGTTCAATATTTATCTGCTCATTTATCATAGTAAGTCTGGACGGATTTGATGGCACAACAACTTTTACGGCTGTGCTGGCAACCCTTAATAATATAGGTCCGGGACTATCGCAGGTAGGTCCGGCAGAGAATTTTGACAAGTTTTCTGATTTATCAAAATATGTATTTATGTTTGATATGCTTGCGGGACGACTTGAGATATTCCCAATGTTAGTTTTATTCTCTCCTGCCGCATGGGCAAGAAAGAAATAATAATGAGTATAAAAAAGGTGATGCACTGATGAGATTCTAACTCACAGGACATCACCTTTTTTATTACTTTTATTACTTTATTACTTTTATTACTTTTTTATATTTTTGCTTTTTGAATCAGTAGTTTTATCTGCTCTTTTCTTTGACATTTTTTTACTTTTTGAATCAGCTGTTTTATTTACTTTTTTATTTGAGGTTTTTTTATTTTTTTGAACACTGTAACCAAACTTTCCCAGTTTTTCTCCCGTTGAATAATACATTCCATGGGAGTAAACAAGCGGGTCTGCCTTGCTCAAATCAAATCTTCCAGTCTCATCCATATATTGCTTGTCTGCGTGTACTGCAAGAACTTCACCTACAAACATATCATGGGTTCCGTACTCTCTCTTTTCAATAACCCTGCACTCAATATTCACCGGACTCTCTGCAATAAGAGGAGCCTTTACGTATTTTGCCGCCTCCCTTGTAAGATGACATTCTGCAAACTTATCCACGTCCCTGCCTGATTTGACACCGCAATAATCGGTGGCAAATGCCAAATCCTTTGTAGTCAGGTTGATTACAAACTCCTTTGTTTCTTCTATCATCCTGTATGAGTGTCTTGAAGGTCTGACAGATATATATGCTAGCGCCGGATCAGAACATACCGTTCCGGTCCATGCTATGGTAATTATATTGTCATTGCCCTGATTGTCTGCCACTGTAACCATTACTGCGGGTATCGGGTAAAGCATATTTCCCGGTTTCCATATTTCTTTTGCCATATTGTCTACTTTCTCCAATTCAAAAAATCATTTCTTCTTTTTGTTTTTATTTACTAATGAAAAATCGCTTACCAAAAGTTTATCTCCCACAACCTTGTAAGTGAGAGTCATTGTCGAGTTGACCGTTCCTTCAAGTTCAAAAATATAACTGGTAGATACGGATGTATCTGTTGACGACAAATAATTGTAACTGTAGGTATATACCGCACTGTACAGACCGTTCCCCTTGTATGTCACTTCATGCTTCAAGTCACTGAAATTGAGTCCCACCAGACTGTAGTCATCTATATTTCTCGTGCCCGGCCAGAAAACCAGTTTTTGACTGTCCTCAGTGTACCTTGCAAGTTTTTTCTTCAGTTTTTTATCATCAACAAAGTAAGAAAGCAACTTCTTGGTAGTTGATTTTCTGTTTCGAACTGCCTCGTAATATTCTTTGATTAATTCTCCGGAATTCTTTTCCATCGCTTCAAGATTCTTTTTCTTAATGGTTGCCTGTTGCTCGGCAAAACCTGCTATCCTGCCCGATTCGAATATATCAACACTTCTTCCCATCTCCATGTAATCGGAATAAACGTACACATCATGACTTCCCATTACAATATCTGTCAGTCTGTAAGTCTTAGTTGATTTTAAATCCTCTGAATCTTTTGGAGACAGAACGATGATTTCACCCTTCGCATTTCTGATGGCATTGTCAGCATTACAGACAAGACTTTCATCTATATCCTGACCGTCAAACTGTGCCTTCATGCTTGCAGGTATTTTAACAAAAAATTCTTCAGCCACATAATCTCTTACAGATACTGTCCACTTTGCAAAAAAGTTACCGGCAACTCCGCCGTTCTTATAGAGGTAAATATCAAATTTCTTCTTTTCTTTTGTATCGGCATCCTCATATTTTACCTTTACAAGATATCTGTCCCCTTTTTTGACAGGATCCGCAAACTCATATTTTCCAACATTTGTCTGCTTTTTCAAGTCCGACATCATTTTGACGAAATCATCTTTTGCGATTACATTTTCTCCCACATCGACGTATTTGTACATTCCGTCAAAATCTTTTACCAGGAACTTTCCAAAATACTCTGCCACATATCCCGTAGGATCAGACTTTTCCTCAACAACCGCTATGCCTGCTCCAAGCCCTGCGCAGCATGCAAGCACAAACAGGGCTATAAGCAGTCTGATAAAATTATTGTCAAATATGCTCTTTTTCTTCTTATGTTCATCTAAATTGTCTTCATCAAAATTGTGTTCGTCAAAATCGTGTTCGTCAAAATCGTGTTCGTCAAAATTATGTTCATCTGAATTGTCTTCAATTTTCACTTCAATAATATCTTCGTTTTTTTCTAACATAACTACCTTTTCGTATATAACTTAATTTAGTTAATATTCAATCAAAGTATAGTCGCTGTTAACAGAATGAAGAATTCTGTTGTAGAGATAATCATGATATTCCTTAGTAATCATCATTCGCTCTGTATAAAGATAGTCAGCTATATCATATACGGAAGTTGAAATAACGTCACTGTACTGATATGAGCCATCTCTAAATTTGGCATATACCCTGATCAGCAATGGCGCTTGCAGGAAGTTCTTGTTGACGCCTGTGTATTTCATTGTCATTACATAATTGTCTCCAACTCTTCCTTTTTCAGTCGCCTTATAAGAGTATACATCTTTATTGTTACTATTTACAAGCATTTCATTTGCGGTTGCATAATTTCCCAGTCCGTAAATAAGTCCGAATTCTACAACATCTGACTGATCACCTTTTAAGTTATAGACAGTTCTGAAACCTTCACTGCCCGGATTAATCTGGAATCCCTTTACCTCTAAATCAAATGCTTCTGTTGGTGCTTCCGTTGGCGCCTCAGTCTTTGGCTCAGTTGGTGCTTCCGTTGGCGCCTCGGTCTTTGGCTCAGTTGGTGCCTCGGTTTCAGGCTCTTTGGATGTGGTTTCAATTACTACACTTCCGTTTACTTCAACTATTTCCTCTACTCCGGCACTCTCAACTCCGTTTAATACTGCAGTAATCTTTACAGTGTATGTTCCCTTTGGAATATCAAAAAGATCGTATGCTCCACACACTACCTCGCCAAGCTTCTTTACGCCGTTAACGTAAACATTGTATTTCTGTCCGCTTGCAATCTGATCTGCATTCTGTCCCCAGATTACATTTATTGTATTGGCCGCATTACTTGAAACAATCTGTCCGATTACTTCTATAGGTCCGTCATTTTGTGGCTGAGGAGTTGTTGTTTCCGGATTATTGCTTGTTATATCTTCAATGTTAATTGAATTGAAATCAATCTTTGTTCCTGCATCTACACCAAGACCCAACTCAAACATAATCTTAATCTGATTCTGAGATACTGTGTAAGTTCCTGTAAGTGTTGTGCGTGAACCTGCATTCACATTTGTGTAAACAGGGTCAGCTGCGCCGTTTGACAAATCTTCTTTCATACCAATAGATGCCGCTTTGTCTGTTGTTACATCCACTGACACTCTGTATGTATGGCCGCTTGTTACATCTGTCTGGTAACTGCTCTGAACAAGCCACTGCGCACCTTTGTTAGCCTCGTTTACCTTTACGGAAAACGGTGGATTACTTCCTGCTTTGAAGGAAGCTTTTGCAATACCTGCCCAGTCTCCATAGTACAGTCCCCATTTTCCTGCATATGACCATTCATTAACTGTTCCCGTTGTATATCCGTCACTCGGAGCCTGTGTTGTAGTCGGCTTCTGTGTTGTTGTAGGAGCCTGTGTTGTGGCCTGCTCAGGATTGAATGAATTCCATGTACCATTCCTGTAAATCCAGTTTGCCGCTCCTGACATGGCAAGTCCTTCCTCACCATCTCCCGGATATCTGTTATCATTATTGTAAAAGAAAATGACTCTCGGATCTGTGATATTTGCAGGAACAGTATATTTATAAAGTGCTGTTGCACTGTCATATGTCATCTGTACACCAGGCCATCCTGCATTTGTTTCTCCATCCTCTTTGTCGTATGCATAACAGTAAACCGGTGTTCCCCAACCACTTGGTAAATCAAGGTAAGCTGTATATGTTGTAGTCGGTGTCTCAGTCTGACTCTTCCAGTCATAAACAACGGCAATACCCGTACTTCCCACTGTTCCTGTTATTGTAGATGATGTAATTGTAAATGTATTTCCTGTTATCTCATCAGTGTATGTTCCCGGCTCTACTAAAGATCCTCCATTCGGAATGTTTACCTGTCCGCCGTTGCCGCTTCCCATAGCGATAACAACACCTTTCTTACGACATACTGCCGCAACATTGTTTGATGATACAAAGTACTCGCTCTGTCCAATCATTGCATTGTGGAAATGATTAACTGCCGCAACTTCAGCACTCTTGAAATGTGTACTTCCCTTTGCTCCTGCCATTATCTGTTCCTTAACTGCAGATGATGGTCTTGAGAAGTAAAGTGCAGTTGCAGACTGTCTGCTAGCTGCCATCGCATATGCTCTGTCAATTACATTCTGAGACATCTCATTTGAATATCCCGAGTCCTTTCCGTTAGACCATGTATCATGACTCTCTCCCCAGTACACGAGTTTCTTTGGCTGAATACCTCTGTTTGTCCAGTTTCCGTAGCTGGTTGGTGCAGTTCCTGAATTAAATGCATTTCTGAGAGTCTGTCCGTAAGAACTGTCGGTAAAACTCATATAAGTTGCATATTCTGATGCAAGTTCGTTATTCTTTGATGTTGAAGATGCCCCGGGTTCTCCAAGCATCTCTCCGTAATGATACAATCCGCTGTCATTACACACAGTTGACCAGAATGCGCATCCCTCACTTGGAAGTGCAATATGCTTTGCCGCATCCCATCTGATACCATCAACTCCAAGAGACTTGAGGTCCATCAAATAATTTCTAACCAACTGCTGAACATATGAATCTTCAGACTTGAGATCCTGCATTCCAAGATCCCCTGTAGTAACTGCTGTACGATTTGAATAGTTATCAATCTGTCCGTAAGTGTGCCAGTATTTGCTGTCCTTCAGATCGCTCTGAATATTTGTGTGATTACCCGCAAGGTGATTTGCCACCACATCTACCACAATCTTAATTCCGTACTTATCAGCTTCCGTGCAAAGACTCTGGAGTTCACTCCTTGTTCCAAGATCGTTGCTTGACACTGAAAATCCAAGCGGCTGATACAACCAGTACCATATTCCCGAATTCACTCCGGTCTGTGCCGGCGAGGTCTGGATAGACGTAAATCCCGCTTTTGCAATATTAGGCAGTTCCGCCTTGATGTCATTATACTTCCAGTCGAAACAGTGAAGAATAACTCCATCCTGAATATTGTCCGCCAGTCCGTAATTGTTTGTTGCAGCATATACCTGCTCGCCCGCCATGCCTGTGATTGTTTTTGTGTTGCCGTCAAATGTTCCAAAACAGCTCGTCATGAGCATAGTTAATGAAACAAGACAACCGATTGCTTTTTTCTTTTCCATTGTACCCTCCATATTCTAATGACTTTTAGGATTGTACATCAAATCAAAAAACTCCCCAGACTCTTTCCTTTGGCATCAATTTTTCTTAAAATTGTCGCCGATATAATTCCCCTTCTATTCGTCTTGGGTTTTGACTCAATATCAATCCTTTTATATATTCCGTACAACTCACCTATCTTTAAATTTTATCATATTTATTCGCTTATTAAAAGTCATCAAACTTATTCATCTTGAATTCTTTTTTAATTATGTGTTATCATATATCGTAAAGTTTTATGGAGGTAAGTCATTTTGGAATTCATTTCCAAAGTGTAATTATAGTATTATGGATCAGACACAATTCAACGAAGCTCTCACTTCATTAATAGAATATGCCGCTGCAAACGGTAACAATATAACAAAAAAAGATGTGGAACTCTACTTTGGAAATATCATTGAAGATGATAGTATGTATGTTCCGATTTTTACATATCTGAAAGAAAGCAAAATTACTGTTAATGATTTAGATTCTGAGGAATTAATTAATCAGGATAGCGTATCAGACGCGATAGATAATCCTTATGATGACAGCAATTCTGATTTTCCAAAAGATTTGAGAAATGAGGTCAACTCAATCACCCCAAAAATTGAAAGTGAAAAAGAGCTCAAATTTATTGAGATGTACAAAAATGATCTGGCAGGAATCAAATCCCTTGAGGTGTCAGAAAGAAAGACTCTTATAGAAAATATGAAAAACGGAGATTCTTCAGCGATGGCTGTGTTGACGGAAGACTGTCTTTCTACAGTTCACGAAATTGCAACTTCATTTATGGGACAAGGACTTACCCTTGGTGATTTGATACAGGAAGGAAATATTGGATTGATGTTAAGTCTTCCTGAGTTTGACGGTGAGGTGGAGGAGTTCGACGAATATATAAAAGAAAAAATCAGAGAATCTATAAGCGAAGCCATCAGTATTCAGGTCAATTCCGAAAGAATATCTTCCCATCTTGCCCAGAGAATGAACAGTCTGGATGATATTTCAAAAGAGCTCACCGAAAAACTTGGACATGCCCCTTCCGTGGAAGAGTTAGCAGAAGAAATGCACATATCAACAGACGAAGTGGAGACTATTATCAGGACTTCACTCAATGTGCTCACAGTTACAGGTGAAAATGCTGAGTCGGATAGCAATCAGTAATCTAATAATATAGTAAGCACTTCTTGCTTTCATAATCTCAAAATACATTAAAAGAGGTGTTACGTCAGTGAATGATAATCACTGACATAACACCTTTTTTGTTATTTCAAACTAATAAATTCAATGTCTGTTACCATCTGTTAATATTGTATTTTTACTGCTTACGATTTACTGCTCTTGAAAGCATATTTAACTTTGGAAACTTTTGATTTCTTAATCATCTTCTTAATATTGTTAAATGCCTTCTTATCTGAAACATATATTGTAAACTTTGCATTCTTTTTAATTGACTTGAACGCATTCTTTCCGATTGACTTGAGGTTGTTTGCATAGAGATTGATTTTCTTCAGTTTCTTACATCCTTTGAAAGTTCCCGCCTCTATTGTCATTACTGTTGAAGGAATTGTCACTGTTGTAATCTTTGTATTTCCTTCAAAAGCTCCGGCTCCAATTGACACAACTGTATACTTGACCTCACCAACCGTTATAGTCTGAGGTATAGTAACTTTTGATTCTTTCTTTGTCGGACAAAGATACTGTACTGTTCCCTCTGACTTTCCGTCAGATGCCGCAACAACTTTGTATACTGCCTTTGAAGTCTTGTCATAGATTTCATCTCCTGCCTTTGGAATTGCAGCTTTTTTAGCTGCTTCAATTGCTGCAGCCATATCAGTTTCAGCCTGCTTGTTTGCTGCCTCCACTGCTGCCTTCTTGTCAGTTTCAGCTTGCTTGTTTGCCGCCTCCACTGCTGCCTTCTTGTCAGTTTCAGCCTGCTTGTTTGCTGCCTCCACTGCTGCCTTCTTGTCAGTTTCAGCCTCCTCCTTTATTTCTGCAATCTTAGCTGCTTCCACTAACTTATTAAGTTTATCTACAACTTCATCATCAATATAACTCTTCTGCTCAGAAGTGAGCGCATCGTATGATGCCTTTGCTGAATCAACATAAAGCTTGTCTGCTGCTGTAATTTTGTCAGGTTCCGGCAGTGCAATAATGCTATCGCTTACCGGACGTGCATAATAGTAATCTTTCTTAGCTGCTTCTACTGCAGTATCAAGTGCTTCCGTTACAGCCTCGAATTTTTCAAACACAACCGTATCTATAAGTTCTTTCTGAACTTCTGTCAGTTTGTCTGCTTCTGCTTTAATTATATTAACTCTGTCTTCATCCCCGGCTGTTATCTTGTCTTCTTCAGGAAGAGCTGCAACCATTTCTGTAAATGTTTCTGCCGCATCGATATCTTTCTGAACATCTTCAGGATAAGACATAACCTCTTCACCCGGATGGAACCAGAATCTCTTGTCAAATTCATACTCGTTAGGATTTCGATAATTTGGATCATACGGATTGGTGTCAAGAACCCATCTGCCATCTTCTTCGTGATACCATTCTTCACAAGTTCTATAGAACACCTGAACCTCAATATCATCAGTTGCATCTTCCGCTATGTTTACTGTAACTATTCCTGTATCCATATCAGTCTTTACAGTTGCATCACTGGAATTACCTCTAGACTTCGCAACAACAGTCAGAGTCCTCTTATAACTGTCATTATCTTCATTTACCGGAATGATATAGAATGTTCTTCTTCCGTCACCGTATGTCGCATTGTCGCTACCTACAATATATCTCTCGGTTGCAACTTTAGTTCCAAAAATACCTGCTTCCGGCATATCTGCATTAATCATTACAAAGCTTGTCTCATCACCATCTGTATAAATTACTCTGTATACACCTGTCTTATTTATTCTGATTTCAAATACATCTTCTATCTCATGATAGATATCTTCGCGTTTTTCTTCATCCCATTCATAGTATCCTGACATTGAAATAGAAGCCACATCACTTGAAACATCATTTCCAAACTCATCTGATATCTTTAATTTAGGCAGGCTATTTTTATCAAGCAGCTCGATACCATCATCTGTTTTAAATCCAAGAGTGAGTGTTCTTCCACCACATATTGCTGCACCTTCATCTTTTCTGAAGTCTTCTGCCTGTTCAAACGGATCCCTTGCAAAATCTCTCCATGTACCTCTATCATCCATATCCCAATTCGTTCCTGTTACAACAAGTCCACTCTGGTCAATTTGGAGATTAAATCTGTACTCGTCAAAAAATCCATCCTGCTTATAAATTCTTACAACAACTGCCTCCCAGATATCAAACATAATACCCTCAGGAATAGTAAATGCCACAGGACTGTAATCCCAATTATCAATGTCGTCCTGCTGAAGCTCTCCCTTAAATTCAATTGATGCACCTGTGAACCAGTCATTGTTCTTAATATTATCAGATACATTCAGATAATATGTTTTGCCATCTTCATATGTAGTCCATTCATCTCTTACTCCCACAACACTCTCTTCTGTCGCCTCGGCAGATGAATAAAGAGCAACATCCGGCAATCCAACATTGATGTTTATCTCTGATACATTTTCACCTGTATTATATTTTAGTTTGTATGCGCCGCATGCATTAAATCTGAAATTATATACTCCATCGGCAAATTTTTTTTCAATTCCCTCTCTGTCATAATCCCAGTCCCTGATTTCAACTATTCCTTCCGGTACTGGATTACCATCATCATATGTTACCGTTAGTTTATCCATATCTGTTATAGGAGTAACAATATCATTCTTAACTATCCCAAGTGAAGCCAAGGAATCTTGTTTCATACTGAAATTGTAATCTCTCCAAAATCTGTCAACCTGGTTATTAAATACTGCATTCTGCTCATTGCCATCATTATCCCACCATGCATCTGAAATCAAAAAGCCTTCCAGCTTTGGATCAAAGAATAATCTTTCACCTGTGTGCCCGCTGTGGCTATCATCAAACTTTATCTCACCGTTACAAATTACGTCAAAATAGTCTGTATTTCCTGCATTGATAGTTAATTTAAACATGCTGCCGGATGAGGTTGACTCAATCTTTATATCATTATTTCCACCATAAGGCACTTCTTCCTGTTTTTCTTCATCCCACTGGACTGCCTCTACGCTATTCAAAACACATTCTTCTGCTTCATTTTTTAACAACTTGATATAGTAAACACTGTCCCTGTCAGTAGGATATCTTGTAATTCTATCATTTGACACCATTGTAGACTCATTAAAAACTGTGTCTGAACTGTACACTGCTATCTCGGGAAGAATAACACGGATAATTGCATATTTGTCATCAATTACTATTTTGTAATCTCCGCATTTTTCAAATCTGAATGTGAAAAATCCCTGATCTGGTATTTCTTCTTCGCCTTGACCGTTGCGCTTGGTGTATGGCTCGAAGAAAACCTTGTCCGTTACATCTTCGTCATTATCAGCATCTACAAATCTGATACTCTCCGCATCTGATGCATCAAGTTTGTCGTTCATACTGTAACCGATAAACACTGTTCGCATATCAAAGACACCCACCGTAAAATCATTTCTGTAGTCATCTTCATTTGTACTCTTAACAGGGCCATTATCATTCCAGCCTACATCCCAGGCAAGCACAAGGCCTGTCCCCTGTGGCACTTCACCGTAGGCTTTTACACTAACACCGGTAAAAAGGTTCACCACTAAAGCCAGCGCGATGATAATCGCCTGACTGCGTTTGATATTATTTTTCATTCTTCGTCCTCCTGACTATACAACTAAAAGCCACCGATGTTTAATAATCTGTGGCTGGTCAATAGTTACATTTCATATTTCAGTACCATTCCGTTCCATACTGAAAAATTATAATTCTATTTTACCCCTAGCTTTATTATGAGTCAAGAATCAAGTGAAAAGGGTTATATTTTATTTATTTGTTTTATTTTATTTTTACTTTTTTCACTTTGCTGTAAGCACTGTATTTTTTAGTTCTTCCATTAAAAGCATACGCTCTTACTTTAAAATAATATACCGTTCCCTTTTTTACCTTCGAGAATCTTTTTATTGTAAGCTTTCTGCTGTTACGTAGTGTTATTGTTCTGTGCTTTTTAAATTTTTTAGTTTTAGAATATACAATCTGATACTTAATAACCTTGTACTTTGGTTTCTTTATTGAAATGGTTACTTTTTTCTTCTTGCATGTAAGATTAGCTATAGCAGGTTTCTTAATTTTAATTATCTGCTTTGACTTGTTTTTATCTTTGTCTTTTCCGCCGTTGTTATCGCCCTGTCCGCTGCCCTGTCCGACGTCATTACTTTTTCCGACGTCATTTCCTTGTCCGTCGTCCTTTCCTTGTCCGTCGTCCTTTCCTTGTCCGTCATCATCGGCTGCGGCAACAGTTAGCATATACGGGCTCTTATAATTTGAAGGTGCGGATACTAATGCATCATTATCAGTTCCCGAGTTACCTGCAGCAAACACAGATAATGCTCCTTTCCTTCCGCATTTATCAATAAGCAGCTTTAACTCGGCTGAAAGTGTCTCATCAAAACCGGCCCAGGAATTGTTAATTGCAATTATATTCTTTCCGTGCTCTAAAAGATAAGCCATTTCAATATACGCTATAATAACGGAATAAGAGTCACCTTTTCCGTTACTGTCAGCGACTTTAAATGACATAATCTTTATATTGTTTTCTTTGTAGAAGGAGGTCATATTCTCTCCTTCAGGATTTACAAGAACACTTGCAACCTCCGTTCCGTGTCCGAAGTCATCCATAGGATCATTGTCAAAATATCCCCCGTTTTTCACTATAAAAGACTTAATTTTGTTGTATTATTTTAATTGCAAATTGGCTTTTAATTAGTTTACTTGTCCTCAGAAGGCATAACAATATTGCTCTCCAGAGAATATAATATCTCTCCTTTAAATTCACAATATGCAACTACCTTGTATGTAGAATTTTCATTGAATTCATCTTCAAATTCAACCCCACTCTCATCCTTTTTTACTTTAATATCTGCTATTTCTTCGAAGTGCTTAAACCTACTCCCTCTGTATAATTTATATCCGGTCGGAATAACTCCATCAAATATATCGGCATTAAGATATATTTTACCCGAATCTTGATTAGTTATTTGTAAATCCGGTGTCGCTAGTCCCGGCTGAACTGACCATCCATTATTGATATCTGAATATGCTACAACTTTTTCTTTTCCCTTCTCTTTAGCAATTGCTTCAATAAAATATCCGTAACTGATTCCTGAATGTACATCTTTGTCAATATATTTTTTTTCTTTTACTTCTGCTATTTTTTCAAAATCAGATTTTGTGTAAAATTCCTTTTCGCCATCTTTGGAATTATTCACCCTATATATAATAAATTTTGATACTATTCCCGGATAATCATAAGCTATCTCTATTGTATTGATAGTCGGTTTCAAAATAAATTGTACCGAATCCTTATCCCTGCTTATCAATTTTAGATTTTCGTAATCAATGCTTACTAGTTCATCTCCGTCAAAATCGCTCTCAGTATATTCCCTAGTCCATTCTTCGTCCTTATCGAAAAATAAGCCCCCAACTACTACCGCAAGCAACACACATCCAATAAATGCTATGCTTATTATTTCTTTTTTTGATATTGGTTTCATGATTGTCACTCCCCTTATACTTTTTTGTTACTCACCACTTAACCCGTCTTTTGTTAAAGTGGAAGTCATCTCACATCTTATATGTAATAATAAGAATAATAAAAGATCATAGCAAACAACAAATGTAAACTATGATCTTTCATTTATTATTATCTTATTGCTTACCTGTCAACACATCTGTTTATGAAACGAATGTGTCATATCCCTCTTATACGATTACATTGACTTGATATTGTTGTAAATTCCTTCTGCATCAAGTCCAAACTCTTTGATAAGTGCAACTGCAGGACCTGAATGTCCGAATACATCATTTACACCAATCTTGTGAACTTTTGTAGGATACTTCTCTGCAAGACACTCTGCAACTGCAGAACCAAGTCCGCCAATCACTGAATGCTCTTCAACTGTTACAATCTTACCTGTCTTCTTTGCAGCCTCAACAATGAGATCTTCATCTAACGGTTTGATTGTGTGAATGTTTATTACCTGGGCGCTGATTCCGTCAGCTTCAAGCATCTTTGCTGCCTCAAGGGCTTCGCATACACAAAGACCTGTTGCAACGATTGTAAGATCAGTTCCCTCTCTCATCACAACGCCCTTGCCGATTTCAAATGTATAATTCTCATCATTGATAACAGGCACTGCAAGACGTCCAAATCTGAGATATACAGGACCTTCCATCTCGTATGCAGCCTTTACTGCTGCCTTTGCTTCTATATCATCACAAGGATTGATTACTGTCATTCCGGGGATTGTTCTCATAAGAGCAATGTCTTCGTTACACTGGTGTGTAGCACCGTCCTCACCTACGGAAATACCGGCGTGAGTTGCTCCAATCTTAACATTTAAGTGTGGATAACCAATTGTATTTCTAACCTGCTCATAAGCTCTTCCCGCAGCGAACATTGCAAATGTACTTGCAAATGGAACCTTTCCTGTAACTGAAAGTCCTGCTGCAACTCCCATCATGTTAGACTCTGCGATACCACAGTCAATAAATCTTTCAGGAAATGCTGCTTTGAATTTTCCTGTCTTAGTTGCTGCTGCAAGGTCAGCATCAAGTACTACCAAATCGTCATGCTGCTTTCCAAGTTCAACCAGCATATCTCCATAACTGTCTCTTGTTGCGATTTTCTTTACTTCTGACATAATGCTTCACCTGCTTTCTGCAATTCTTCCATTGCTGTTTTGTACTGTTCATCATTAGGTGCAGAACCATGCCATGAAACATTGTTCTCCATAAATGAAACGCCTTTACCCTTTACACTCTTCATAACAATGGCAGTAGGCATTCCCTTTGTAGCTCTCGCCTCATCAAGAGCTGACTTAATCTGCTCAAAATCGTGAGCATCGATATTGATAACATGGAAATTAAAAGCCTCAAACTTCTTATCGATAGGATATGGTGAACATACTTCCTCGATTGTTCCATCAATCTGAAGATTATTGTTATCAACAATAACAACAAGGTTATCAAGCTTCCTGTGTCCTGCGAACATAGCTGCTTCCCAAACCTGTCCTTCTTCAATCTCACCATCACCTAAAACTGTATATACTCTAAAGTCCTTATTGTCCATCTTTGCTGACAAAGCCATTCCCACTGCTGCGGAAATTCCCTGTCCAAGTGAACCTGCTGACATCTCAACACCCGGTGTGTGCTTTCTGTCCGGATGTCCCTGAAGATAAGAATCAATCTTTCTGAGTGTCTTCAAATCTTCCTTTGGAATGAAATTCTTTTCTGCAAGTACAGCATAGAGTGCAGGAGCCACGTGTCCTTTCGAGAGAACAAATCTGTCTCTGTCAGGATCATCTTTCTTAGATGCATCTACATTCATCTCCTCAAAATAGAGGTATGTGAGCATATCAGCCACTGATAAAGATCCACCCGGGTGTCCTGATTTTGCACTGTGCACCTCTTCAATAATACTTTTTCGTACTTCATTTGCAATTTGCTTTAGTTTTAAAGTATCCATGTTTTTTCCTTTCATTACTTGAATATCATATATCAAATGGTTATATATAAATAATACACCATATGAAATCAAATGTAACCCTCCGGCTAATATAAAACTTACTTGAAATCTGCTTCTCTCAGTATGTCCATACCTGTGTCATCATTTTTGCCTGAGAAAAGATTTGTAAGCTTTCTTGTAACTTTTGAGCTTGCTCTCTTGATTGCTTTGTTCAAAATATTCTCCACATCTGCCTGGTCAATACCTTGATGCTTGCTATAGAAATCATCAATGGCTTTGTAGAGTGCAAGTGTACCCATCTCATCTATCATGTAATTTCTGGTAGCAGCATATTTCTTTGCGTATGCAACCCACTCTTTTACATCATATTCTTTGATAACGAGAACATTGTCAAACATCTTTGCTATATCTTCATTCTCAGCTCTCATAGTCTTGAGGGCAGAAGTCTCTCCCTCAAACACCATAATCATATCATCAGTAAAATACTGACCCACTGATACGAACTCTGTGAGAACACTTTTTCTGAGATGCTGTGCATTCTCAACAATCAGGTCACTTCCAACAAGTTTCTTCATTGAGCTTCTGATTCCTCTTGTGTTGAGTACGGAAGCATCAACCTTGGCAATTCTTCTTCCGTGTCTTCCGCGTTTTCTGTTAACAAGTTTGATAAGTTCAATTGCCATTGTAGTCTTGCCACTCTTGTCATCTCCAAGAATCATGATGTTTCCGGTTCTTGAATGTCCAAGACCACAGTAACTTGCCGCAAGATTTGTAACTGTATCCTTTATCTTCTGTTCAAGACCGTTTACCGATTTAAAGCTCTCAAACGGAACCATCTCGGCATCTGTCACTACTATCTTATCTAAGTCCAGAGATAATGTCTGTGTAATATTTTTATTTGTCTTTTTCTTTACTTCAGGTAATTCGCTATTCACACTCACTTCTTCTCCTTTATCATTTTTAAGACTTTCTTCTGTCTGTTCATCTGCAGAATCTTCCTTATCCTCTTTTGTAGCCTTATCCAAGTTTGCGAACAATTCTTTCAGGCTGGCAGTATTTGCCGGAGACGGTTTTGTAAGAGGCGCAACGCTTGCGTGCAACTTCTTAACAGGTGCATCAAAATCAAGATCAAACACAGCTACGTTGTCTTTGATTTCGATTTCAATTGGGGTGTTATCAATATCAATAGACGCATTGCTGTCATCATCTGATTTTGAATCGTTATCGGATATCTCATCCTTATAATCTTCACCTGACGCATCCTCATTATAATCATCACTTGAATCTGATTTTTCTTCTTTCATCTCCTCAAGCGCCTTTAGGATATCAGGAATTACTTTTGTCTGCTCTTCTTCCGGCTCATCAGGCAAATCTTCAAAACCGCCATCACTGCTGTCTTGGGCTTCCTGCTGCATGTTTTTCTCTGCTTCAATCGTTTCAAATACAGCCTCAACTTCAGCTTTCAGATCCTTTGTATGAAGCATAACATCATCTAATTTTTTATTCTTATTTGGATCTAATTCCATATCAAGAATGCTGAGTTCATCTGTTTTGTCGCGTTCCTTAACGGAAATCACATTCTTCATTACAGGCTTCTCATCCGTCTCTTCAGCTTCTGTAAATCCGGACTCTTCCTCTAAATCTTCTGATCCTTCAAATTCCGGCTCATTTTCTTTAGCTGTACCTGAATGAATTTCATATTCCTTCACGTCATCTTCACTGTTTTCAAGAACATCAACCGGATTGATTGGTTCTATGTTCATAGTGCCAATTTCCATGGTTTCAGGTTTTGAATCTTCCAGTTCAATCTCGGCAAGAGGGATTGGTGCCGTATCGCTGAGCACTTCTTCAATTGCCTCGCTGTCTATTTCTTCTGTAAATACAAATCCGTTGATTGCATCGTCCACATAAGATTCAAGAGCTGCTTTCACGTCTTCCATTTCAGTCTCATCAGCCAGATCTTTTGCATCCAGTTCCTCAACAATAGTTGTGTTCATTCTCTCTTCTTCAGCTCTCTGCGCTGCTTCTTTGGCAGCATTATCAACCTGAAGCGCAGACATATCCATAGTCTCAACTGTCTTGTTAACTGTGTCTGCCTTCAATATGCCTCTGTTTTCAAGATTTCTGAGAACCTCTTCGATTGACAGCTGACCTGTAATCTCTTTTTCAGCCTTTCTAGGCTCCGGAATGTCAAATCCAATCTGTCCATTTTCGTCGTATTTGTACAACGGATCAAGAGTCATTGTAATCTCTTCTTTTGGCTTCTCATTTTCTATTTTGATTTCTTTCATCTGCTCTTCACTATTCATAATTTCACGAATATTTCGAGCTATAACAGCCTGAAGATCAATAGTGTCAGAACCGTCCCCCTCGAATGACTTAACATGAATATCTTCGATGTTAATCTCTCCCGGTATCTGAACAGTGTCTGCCACACTTTCCTCTGCAAGTTTCTCACTTGCAAGAACAGCTTCCATAATTGGATCTTCCAACACTTCGTCATTGTCTATGTCTTCAACATCAATAGTCTTATTCGCCTCAGCTTCTTCCTGTGCCTTGGCCCTGAACTCTTCTGTCTTCAAAGTTGTAAAAGGAATTGTGTTTCCTTTTTTGATTTCTTCAATCTCCTCAGGTGTTTTTCTGACAGGCTCAAAGATTGCTGTCGCAGTCTCATTTCCCTGTGCAAGAGCATCTGATTTCTTCTTCTTTGCCGCCTCTGTCAAACCTGATATTATGTCTATCGCTCCAAGAGATACAGATTTAAGCTTTTCAGGAATTAAACTCTCTGATTCTTCATCTTCGTATGAATCCTCCTCATCTGAATATTCTTCCTCATCTATATCGTCCGAATACTCTTCTTCATCTGCTTCATCTGAATGCTCTTTTTCATCTGTTTCGTATGCAGCCGCCTCTTTTTCATTATCCTCATCATAAGAAACATATGTCTCTGCAGATTTATCAGATTCTGTTTTGTTCGCTGTACCTGTATTATTTACACTATCGCTACTGCTGTCTTTGCTTTCTGAGGAAACGCTTGCCTCACCACTCTCTGCAGCATTCTCCTCAGAAGAATCTTCATCTTCTACATTGTAGTTGGCTTCCTGTGACTTTGTGAGCGGTTTGTATTTCTTTTTCAAATCCATTGCAAGTTTTACATACTTGCCATGGCTGAACCAAAGGCTCATTTCATCGCAGAGCTCAACGCATTTTTCGGTATCTCCCGCCTGATCGTAGAGACATGCAAGTTCATACATCCATCTCTCTTCCATATCGATATCCACATACTCTTCGAGGATTCCCACAAGATATCCCACCGGCATGCCCTTAGCTTTTGCTATGGTGTACTGAAGGATATATCTGTTAGTATCTCTCGGCGCTATCTCAATGAAATCCTGATAAAAATCATCCGCCTCGTCAAACTGTTTTAGCTTAGAGCAGATAACAGCAAGTCTGAAAGCCAAATTCTTTCCCATATGAGTTCTCTCATATGCCATAAGGAGTAACTCTTTTTCAGCTTCGTAATCATGATTAAGTCTGTAAGCATTGGCTCCCAAAACAAGATTCTGAACGTCTTTTTCCTTTTTCCATTCTATTTCTTCCGCAATACTTACAGCTATCTCTGCTTTTTTATCTTTTATCGCCTTTTCAAGTTGATCCAATTTTAAATTTGTTTCAAACTTATCCATTTTTATCTCCTTTAAAAAATGTATGTTTAGATACTCACTCTTCCATTAAGGGCGCGAAGCAGTGTCACATTGTCAACACACTCTAAATCTCCTCCCACCGGAACACCACTGGCAATTCTGCTGACCTTGATGCCGATAGGCTTTACAACTTTGCTTATATACATAGCTGTGGCCTCGCCCTCAACACTTGAGTTTGTTGCGATAATCACTTCGTCCACATCATCTTTAAGTCTCTCAAATAATTCCTTGAGACGAATGTCGTTTTGTCCGATTCCAAGCATAGGGTTAATCGCACCGTGAAGAACATGATAGACTCCTTTATACTCTCCAACGTTCTCATAAGCTGCCATATCTCTTGTGGTTTCAACAACCATGATAGTCTTTTGGTCTCTCTCCTTGCTGGCGCAAATCGGACACACTTCTGAATCTGTCAGCGTGTAACACTTATTGCAGAACTTTACATTGTTCTTTGCATCTGTCAGTGCATTCGCCAAAGACTCCACCTGTTCTGCAGGCATATCAAGAATGTGAAATGCAAGCCTCCCGGCTGTCTTTGGTCCTATACCCGGAAGGTTTGATAACTCTTCAATTAATTTTGATATATGACCACTGAAATATTCCACTAGAATAAGCCTCCCAAGCCGCCTGTAATCTTAGACATCTGCTGTGCTGATGTCTCTTCGATATGTCTGATGGCTTCGTTTGTAGCTGCTACAATCAAATCCTCTAACATTTCGATATCATCAGGATCTACAACTTCCTCTGATAACTTAACAGACTTAATCTCTTTCTTTCCTGTGATTGTTACTTCAACGGCACCGCCGCCTGCTTTTGCAGTGTACTCCATATTCTCAAGGTTTGCCTGAGCCTCTTCCATCTGCTTTTGCATCTTCTGTGCCTGTTTCATTATATTATTCATGTTTCCCGGCATTCCTCCCGGGAATCCACCTCTTTTTGCCATTTTAAAAATCCTCCTCTTGAATTGTTATATTATTAATTTTTTTCTGAATTTCCTGAAAATAATAGTCGCTGCCGTAGTTTCCGCCTTCAAGCTGCTTCACTTCAACTTTGACCTGTCTGCCGAATTCATTGGCAATGATTGTCTCAATCATCTCGATAATCTCCGGCTTGTTGCAAACGTCAAATCCCATGCTGGTATGCTCAAATGCCATAATCAGGGTATTATCACCTTTGACGCTCAATCTGACTTCACCAAGTTTTGCTCTCACTATAGGCGATGAAACTAACTTAATTACATCTCCCCAGTGGTCTGCAACATAGCGTATGTCCTCAGGCACTGCCATTGGCGGTGGTGCCGTCTGAGTATTCTGAGCTGAGTTTTGGTTTGCACCGGCAGTTTGGTCAGCACTTCCCTGCTGTCCGGAATTTTGTGTTCCGAAACCATTTGCATTTTGTGGAATCTGTCCACTCATTACAACTCCGTCTTCAAGTCTTTTCTCCAACAGAGCTATTCTATTTATCATGGAATCCATATCGGTTTCCATCATTGGCTTATTAATCTTGATGAGAGCTATCTCAATCAGTACTCTCTTCTGAGTAGAATTTTTGAGGTCCGACGACAATTTTGAAAAGATACGAATGTATCGCATTATAACTTCTGCCTCTATATGCTCGGCTTCCTGCTTGAGTGCCTCGACTCTCTCAGTTGATGCGTCAATCAGATCCTCGATATTGTCTGCGGTCTTTACCAGAAGAAGATTCCTCAGATACCATGTGAAATCACTCACAAACTGATCCAGTTCCCTTCCCTGAACAACCATATCATCAATGACTCGCATTCCCTCTACAACATCACACTTAATGATACTCCTTATAAGTCTGCTGAACACTTCCGTATCTACAGCACCAAGCACCTCTAAGACGTTGTCATAGGTAATCTTCTTTCCAAGATAGAATGCAATACACTGATCCAAAAGACTGAGGGCATCACGCATGGAACCGTCTCCGGCCTTTGCCACATATCTGATGGCCTTGTCCTCATATTCAATCTGTTCGTTGTCCATTATCTCTTTCAGCCTGTCAGCTATGGTATCGATTGTGATACGTTTGAAATCATATCGCTGACATCTTGAGAGAATTGTGATTGGAATCTTGTGTGCCTCCGTTGTGGCAAGCACAAAAATAACGTAAGAAGGTGGTTCCTCTAACGTCTTAAGCAACGCGTTGAAGGCCTGATTAGACAACATGTGAACCTCATCGATGATGTAAACCTTATACTTACCCTCTGTTGGTGAGTACTCGATTTCCTCTCTGATCTGTCGCACATTCTCAACGCCATTATTGGAAGCAGCATCGATTTCTATGGAATTCATGGAACTTCCTGCTGCTATTGCCTTGCATGTAGCACATTCATTACAGGGACTTCCGTTTATCGGATGTTCACAGTTAACTGCCTTCGCAAAAATCTTTGCAATACTGGTCTTACCTGTTCCTCTTGTACCACAAAAAAGATATGCATGTCCTATACGTCCTGCGTTAATCTGGTTCTGTAAAGTAGTAACAATATGGTCCTGTCCCTTTACCTCGTCAAATGTCTGTGGTCTGAACTTTCTGTATAACGCTGTGTATGACATGGTATCTCCTTCCTGCAGGTTAATTAGAAAACATAGTTTCCGCAATTTTGAAAACATAAAATGTTTTTTCACATTTTGTGTGCGTCTATTTATAAGAGATTTTTGTCACTTACAAATGCACCCTCCGATATTTCATCCATGTTACACAACAATGAACAAAAGTCACAATTTATGTCACAAAAATATGTGAAATTGTAACATTTTTTTAATGAAAAACCATCAAAAGGGCATAAAGGCACACCTTAGGTTTCATTATATAATAACTTGACATAAAAATAAAGAAGAAATACAAAAGTGTCAAAAACTACCAATAAAGAAAAACAAACTTCAGACTCTGCAAACAGCAAAGCTTGAAGCTTGTTTTATGCTCTTACTAAAATTCAATTTGAAATTTTATCTGATATCCAAAAGCAAATTTGCTCACTGATACCATGTTTGCTACGCCCATGGATTTGTGCTTTCAGGCTTTCTGATATCCGAAAGCAAAAACTGTTCCCACAGATACCATTTTCCGTCCTTTGCCTTTCTAAGCTGCACTGCTCTCTCACTGTCAGCTCCACCTGACTTTAAGAATAATTTTGCGTATCCTTCATCAGCATATGAGTATGGATTCTCGCTGACCACAATTGTGTAAGGAGTGCTCGGAGTGTAGTCATTCTGTGGTGTTGCCCCATTGAAGAAAGATCTTGGCACATAATCCTTGTCCATAAATCTGTCATTTATAAACTGCTTTTCTGCCGGTGAAATCTGTCTTGGTCCACTGATTTCCTGAAGCATTGCAAAGCACATTTCTCTGTCCTTTGGATAAAATGAAAGCGCCACAACAGTAAGCGCAGCTGTGTCAAACGGTGTCGAAAGTGCCGCCTGAGGAAGAGCCTTGAACTCTTCTAAATTGGTCGGTATTCTGTCAAAAACAATACTCTCTGATTTGTTTTTTGCAGAATTAATCATGTTTTTTACTGCTTTTTCTCCACCTGCCGTCATCTTATTAACCTGGTTCCCAAGTTCCGGTCCTCCAACTTCTCTGGCTATGTCATTAACCTGTTTTTTAATTGAATCAAATAATCCCATATTCATACCTCCCTGTATTACTAATTTTTTTAAGTTATTGTCTTCTGAATATATTGCTATTTTACCATAATTGTTCTTTCTATTTCCACAAGCTTACGAAAAAAGTCAGCTAAAAAGTTAGCTCCGGCACCCCATATATTGATAATTCCATATGGGGTGTATGGAATTCTTGGAATAAAATAATAACAATTGTCATGCAATCGAGTAGGAGGCCAACCATTAATTGGTTAGCCGACCTCTCACACCACCTGGCATACGGTTCCGTACCAAGGCGGTTCCTTAGTTTTCATAGACTACTAGATAATAGTCAAGCATGGATGTGTATCCTAGCTTGGCTATTATTTTATTTGAAAAG
>JAILRH010000055.1 GCA_024698345.1 Lachnospiraceae bacterium
ACTTTTGTTACATCAGAAAAGATTCGTCGTATTGGTTTTCGTTAAAAGCAAATAAAGAGAGAGTTGAGTAAAAAGATGAAGGTAAAATAATATCTTTTGTAGAATTCTAAAAAGATATTATAATGGGAGACCAAACCATGAAAGCATTGTCTATTATGCCGTATTACGCATCTTGCATCGCATCCGGGGAAAAAGTAGAAGAGTATCGCAGCTGGAAGACAGATTACCGGGGTGATTTATTGATTTGTGCCAGCAGCCGTAACGAAGGTCCGGACCTTGTGCGTGGACATGCGATTTGCGTGGTGGAATTGTATGACAGTACACAAAGAGCACCGCATGACTATGTGTGGCATATCCGGAACGTGCGCTTTGTGGAACCGTTTCAGGTAAAAGGAAAATTGCATTTGTACGTTGTGGACGACAAAAAGATTATGTACTTGACCAAAGGTAAAGGTCGTTTACAGATGAGCTACACTTACGAAGAAGCACGGAATTACTGGCTGGCGTTGAAACTGATCCGGGAATTAACGCCGGAAGAGTATGATAAGTATTATGAGTGAGCAAAAAGATGTTAGGAAATAACATGTCAGTACAACAAATGTTTTTACATAGAAAGGATACACAAATATGGAGAACATTGAATTTGAAGTTGCCTTTGATTTGAAAGCTATAGATTGTGTGAAAGAGCATGGCGATTTGTTGTATGATAATATTCTGGCTTATGTAAAGGAAAATGATGGCCTGTCTGTTAAAGTAAAGTCTGCGTTAGCAGAAGAATATAATGACAAGAAAGTCCAAAGCTTGATGGAAGTATTTTCTAAAATGGATAAAGAGGAGATTGCTGCCCGGTATATCAGTTACGACGAATATAATGTGGAAGTGGATGAAGCAAAGAGCTGCTTTGATAAAGGAATGATGCATGTAGTAGCTGAATGTGAGTTTGATATGGATACACTGTTGGAAGACCTCTGCCCTGCTGGTAATTGAAAGGATGTTTAAGATGAACGATGTAGAATTTACTATAATTTTTCAGATGGAATTAGCAGATTGTTTATCGGAAGCCGATGATGTTTTGTATGAAAAAATAGTTGAAAGATTCTATGAAGACGATGAAATGCATTTTGAAATTGAACATGAACTAGCAGACAAATATGGTGAAGATAAAGCAGCGGCTGCGATTGTCAGGTATTGCGATTTGGATGCAGGAGAAATTCTAAATAGATATGTGCGCTATAATGAAGAAGATATATATATTGACGGCTATGATTATTTTGGAACAGTATATTTTGCAGTTCCCTGTAAGTTTGACGTAGAAGCATTTGCTATGGACTTTATTGAAGAAGATGATGATGAAGATGATAAAGACGAAGAATAGAAAACATAAAAGAAAAACACTAAATATTCGGTATTTGATAGACTAATTATCTTAGATAGAAAAGATTTAGAAAAAGGGATGACAGAAGAATGAACAAACGGGGGCAGGATATAAAAGGGCGTGCAACCCATGTAACAAATCTAAAAAAAGACAATACAGACAAGATTGAATCATTTGTTTCGGAGGTTAAGACCGATGATTGGGTGTGGCACGCAACGCGCGGTTGGGGGAAAGTTGTTGATATATGCCAAGAACCTGATGGTTTGTCAATCCGTGTAGTGTTTAACAGTAACCGAGATGCAACATGCCGTTATAAAATTCCAGAAGATTTTCTCAATGGAAAGCTAAGTAAATATCAGCATAAATAATAGAAGAAAACAGACTTAGGGAGTATTTTATGATATAATATAAAGTATAATTCTGTAGGAACATTTTAAAAAAAATAAAAACAGGAGCGCGAGTACAATGAGACTCTTGATAATGTGCGTATACTGTGATTAACACTATACAGACTCACATCAAAAATGATAGCAAGATTTTGATTTCCGCTGCCTGTTTTTTATTTATGTTACAAAGAAATGAATAAGCAAGTGATATCTGTGGATATACAATGAAACATATCATTAT
>JAILRH010000022.1 GCA_024698345.1 Lachnospiraceae bacterium
ATCCGGATAACTAACTTTTTTTAGTCTTCCAAGATTGTCATAACCATATATTTCAGCATACGACTCGCCGGTTGAATATGAAGTAACCACTTTTCTGGTTGGTAAACCTGCATTGTTATTTTTATAAGTAGTAACTCCATATTTTGAATTAATAAACGATACTAAATTGCCCAATGCATCATAATCGTATTTTTCATACAATTTACCGTTTGATATTTTTTCAGAAAGTAAATCGATTTCATTATACTTCATGGAAACATAATTGTTCTTGGCGTCAGTAATTTTTGTATTATTTCCATTCGCATCATAACTATATTTCGTCACATTATTTTCTGCGTCAATATATTTAATTAAATTGTTGTTATAATCATATTCCCAACGCTTTCTAATCAGTTCTTTGTTATTATTAAATTCGAACTGCTCAATTACATTATTATTGGCATCATATTTATATTCAATAATGTTATTATTCGGTTCAGTCTTTTTTATGATATTACCATTACCGTCATATTCATAATTTGTTATTCGTCCTAATCCATCAGTACATGATGATATCTCGTTTCTTTTTGTATACTCAAAATTAGTAACATTACCATTTCCATCTTAACAAAACAAAAGTCTTGAGTTTTTCTCTCAAGACTTTGTTTCGTATAATATAATAAATAATTAATCACGAACCTTAATATGAACTTCTCTAAGCTGCTGTTCTGTCACTTCGCTTGGAGCTTTACACATTAAGTCCTGTGCATTTCCGTTCATAGGGAATGCAATTATTTCTCTGATATTTTCTTCGTTACGAAGAAGCATTATCATACGGTCCACACCGGGAGCCATACCTGCATGTGGTGGTGCTCCGAACTGGAATGCATTGTATAATGCACCGAATTTATTCTTCAATACTTCTTCTTCGTATCCGGCAATCTCAAATGCCTTTACCATGATATCAAGGTCATGGTTTCTTACAGCACCTGATGATAACTCTATACCGTTACATACGATATCGTACTGATATGCAAGAATTTCTTCAGGTTTCTTTGTATTGAGGGCTTCTAATCCACCCTGTGGCATTGAGAATGGATTGTGTGTAAAGATATATTTCTTTTCCTCTGAATCGTACTCATACATTGGGAAGTCGTTAATATAACAGAATCTGTAAGCGTTCTTCTCAATCAAATCAAGTTTCTCACCTAATTCTGTACGAATCTGACCTGCGTAGAGAGCAGCTCTCTCTTCCTTATCTGCGATGAAGAAAATAGTATCTCCAACTTCAAGACCTGCTAATTCTCTGATTTCTGACTTCATATCATCAGGAATAAATTTGTCGATTGGTCCCTTATAGCTTAAATCTTCTTTGACCTCAAGATATCCAAGACCACCCATTCCGATAGACTGAGCGAATTTAAGTAATTTTTCATGGAAACCTTTTGACATATCTGCATGTACTTTGATAGCTCTTACGCATTTTCCATGGAAAGGCTTGAATGTACATCTCTGGAAGAAGTCTGTAACGTCTACAATCTCAAGTGGATTTCTAAGATCCGGCTTGTCTGTACCGTATTTTAGCATTGCCTCCTTGAAACTGATGACAGGATATGGAGCCTGTGTTACAACAGAACCTTCAGGTGCAAATTTCATAAATGTCTCTGTGAGAACTTCCTCACCGATTTTGAACACATCTTCCTGTGTTGCAAATGCCAATTCGAAGTCTAACTGATAGAACTCTCCCGGAGATCTGTCAGCTCTTGCATCCTCGTCTCTGAAACATGGTGCAATCTGGAAATATTTGTCAATTCCTGACACCATAAGTAACTGTTTATACTGCTGTGGTGCCTGTGGAAGTGCATAGAATTTTCCTTTGAATTTACGTGAAGGAACGATGTAATCTCTTGCTCCTTCAGGTGATGATGCACAAAGGATAGGAGTCTGAACTTCCATAAATCCCATATCAGTCATCTTCTGTCTTAAAAATGCGATAACATTTGATCTGAAAATCATATTATCTTTAACTTTTTTATTTCTCATATCGAGATATCTGTACTCAAGACGTACATCTTCTCTTACTTCCTTTGAAGTAACAACTTCAAAAGGTAACTGTTTGTATACCTTTCCAAGTATAGTAACTGTCTTAGCTTCTAATTCAATTGTTCCTGTAGGAATCTTTGGGTTGTATGTCTCTTCATCCCTGTGTTCAATAACACCTTCAATAGAGATACATTCTTCTCTTGTAATTCCCTCTAAAAGAGCAGTGTCTCTCATAACTACCTGAAGAACACCATACATATCTCTTAAATCGATAAATGATACTCCACCATGGTCACGAATGTTTTCTACCCATCCGGCAACCTTAATTGTATCGCCTACATTACTCTCAGAAATCTCGCTTAAATTTCTGTCGCGATAAAGTGTTGATAATTCCATTTTTTACCTCCTGAATAATAATAATCTTTCCAAGAACGATTTATCTTTCATAAAATAAAGTTAATTAAATTGTTTTTTTACAAAAGAAAATCGTCCTAAACATAAACGTTCAGGACGAATAATAATCCGCGGTACCACCTGATTTACCAATAAGGTCTCTCTTGCTGATTACGTTCAGCGAACGGCGCACCTACTTGCCAAAGCTTTCAGATTGCAGCTGCTAGAGTGTTATTCACATATATTCATTCTGCAAAGCTTCCACCATCCTCTGCTCTCTGTAAGCGATAATATATGTTACTTCTCTCCGTCATAGCCTTTTGTATGTTAAGCATTAAATGCTTAAAAACTATCCTATATGACAAAATCATCATATGTTCAAAATTATATACTACCTAAAAAATGTTGTCAAATATTTTCTTGGCACATTCAACTGCTTTTACTGAACCGTCAGGAACATTTTCGATAACTACACTGATTGAGTAATCGTGTTCGTCGTCAGATGCATATCCCACATACCATGAATTGACATTGTTGTTAGAATCAATCTGCGCAGTTCCTGTCTTTCCGCCGGTTTTGTATTTTGCGGATTTAAAGATTCTGCCTGTTCCGTAATCTGTAACTGCAGACATTAATTCTTTGAGTGTAGCACTCTCTTCCTTAGTCATTATTCTCTTGTATTTTTCCGGACCAAATGAATCAATTAAAGAGTCGTTGCATCCCGTTATTTTTGAAACAAGATACGGCTTCATCATCATTCCGTCATTTGATATAGCATTTGCAATCATTGCCATATGAAGTGGAGTTACAAGAGTTGTACCTTGTCCTATTGATGACTGCGTAATATCAAATGTCGAAGAATCTTTTGTGAGAGAAAATTTACTCTTATTATATTCGATATTAATCGGAAGCTTCGAATTGAATAGACATTCAGTCATATCCGTCGAAAAATCTGTTATATCAAGTTTGGTTCCAAGTGTTGCGAAAAATCCGTTGCAGGAATTAGCAAATGCTTTTTCGATGTCTTCATTTCCATGTGCTGTTTTGTCGTAACATTTTATAGGGTAATTGGCAAATACTTTTGTTCCTGTACACTTATACGTAAAATCTTTGTAATCAGGATTCTGTCGTATATATTCCAAGGAAGTGAAAATTTTAAATGTAGAGCCGGGAGTGTACATTCCCTGAGTTGCTCTGTTTAATAAAAATCCGTCTTTAACCTTGCCTTTGTCAATTTTATCCCACATAGAATCAAGCTTATTAGGATTATAATCCGGTTTTGAAACCATAGATACAATCGCCCCTGTTTTGTTGTCTATGATAACTACCGCACCGTCACTGTTTCCCAATGAATCATAACAGTATTTCTGAATTTTGTAGTCTAGTGTTGTTGTAATATTGTTACCCGGACTTTTCTGTTCTTTAAATTCGTTGAGAGCTTTCAGGACAGGATTGAGATTTGTTGTCAGCAGATTGTAATCATATGCTTTCTCCAGTCCTGTTTTTCCTCTGGTATTCATACCAACAACATGGGCAAACATCTCGTTGTACGGATATTTTCTTACATCTTCTCCGTTTTCATCAGTCTCTGTTGTGGCAATTATCTTTCCGTCGCCGGTAAGAATATTACCTCTTATGATTTTTTCAGAATATGCTTTCAAACGCTTGTTGTAGGAATTATTAACTATTGACTCAGCCTGATACAGATCATAACAGTAATATCCAATCATGATTATAAAAACAACTGAAAAGAAAGCCATTGTTCTTCTTAATTCGTTATTCTCTTTTTTCTTTTCTTTATTCAGCTGTCGCTCACGCTTTAATTCTTCTTTATATTTTTTCTTGTCAGCCATTTTGAGAGATTTGTAGTGCTCTTTCTCTTTTTGACGTTTAAGCTCTTCTGCGATCAGTCTGTCTTCTGTTGTTTTTCTTTTCAATGGTCATATCCTTTCTGGTACGCTTATTTTTTTCTTTCTGCTCATCCTTTGTACCTACAATCGACAATCCCTGTATAATTGCAAACATAATAAGAGTGCTAAGTGCAGAACTACCTCCATAACTGATAAGAGGAAGAGTTACTCCTGTAGAAGGGATAAGTTTGATAGCTCCTCCAATAGTCAGGAAAACCTGAACTGCATATATTATTCCAAGTCCAAATGCAATTAGTTTGTTAAATATATCTTTTTGTTTTGTTGAGACTGTTACAAATCCCAAAAAGCAATTGAGACATACCAAAATAAGCAAAACAGCAAATATTCCGCCAAACTCTTCTGCTATGGCAGAAAATACAAAATCAGTATGTGCCTCAGGAATAGTTTCAGGCATCCCGTTGTATAATCCTGTTCCGGTGAGTTTACCGCTGCAAATTGCAAACAACGACTGGGTAACCTGATATCCGCCACCGTCAATTATTGGCCACGGATCACGCCATGCCTGAATTCGTGTCTGTACGTGGGTAAAAAATATAGAACCAACATATGCTCCCATTATTCCTCCGCCGGCACACAAAAACAAATATATTTTGCTCTTTGATGCTGCATATAGCATAAATGAGAATACCATAAACAGTATGAGGGCACACCCTAAATCTTTTGAGGCAACCAGGGTGAGAACAAAACTTCCCGATGCAATTGCCGCAGCAACAACATTGCTGAATTTGGTTCCCTTAACAAATAATCCTGCAAGAAAAAATACAAATAATATTTTAACAAATTCGGAAGGCTGAAATGATATCCCACCGAATGTTAACATCAGATAAGAGCCATTACTTTTTCTTCCAAGTACAATTCCAAGAAGCAATACTGAAAGTAACATTCCCACTCCAAGGAAGTAATAAAACCATGTCAGCTGCTTCCAAATTTCAAATTTGCTCATAAGAAACGGAACAATCAGTGTGAGCATCGTTGCAAAGGCAATAATAATAAATTGTTTTATACTTCTAGTGTAGGTGAGTCTGCCAAGTTCAATAAAACCGATTGCCAACAGCATACACATGTTGCTTAACAGCATTCTGTTAATCTTTGGATATATAACCGGAAAGATGCCAAGTACCACTACCAGATAAATCATCTGGGCACCGGCCAATATTATAGTAGTATCTGATTTGTTGTTCAAATATACAATTACAATACCAATCACATAAATTGCATATATCAAAAATGTCTGAGTGTAAAAAAACATGTCGTACTCTTCTTCAGTTTTTTTGGATAATGCCTTAAAACTAAAGTAAGTATAAGATGCCATAAGTATTGTTATTATGTATTTTGAGATTACGATATATAATTCTGCCATACTTTCTTCCTTTTTGAATAATGTTTAGTAAAATCTAAAAGATATTAATCAAAATACCATTTATACAATTAAAACGATAATAACACGTTTTTTATTTCATGCAATAAAACAATTAATTATTTTACTCCGCGTTTAAAATGTCCTCTTGTTGAATTAGGTATTTCTTCAAAATCGCCATTTTGCAAAACAAAAGCATTGTAATAATTATCAATCACTTTTAATACATCCTGTCTTCCTTCTGTCGTAAACTCTAAACGTACAGTAGAAACACCCAAATGTCTTATAGTATCGCTGTAATTGATTAGTGATAAAACATTTGCATTATAAATTATATTATAACAATAATCACATACACATTTCACATTCATGTTGTTGTTCAATCTGTCATTTAACACATAATTATCAAAAGATTTGTTACATCTGTTCATTGTCTTTGCAATACAGTTTGCTGTAGTCATAACCGGCATAAAACCGTATACAATAATTTCTTCATTATCGCACTTTCTGTATTTTAACTCTTTGTAATTCAGTTCTACCGGAACGGTTGTCTTCACATTGAAAGTTGAAAAGAGATTCTTTGAATATCTGTTAAAGGAATAAACATTGTAATCAAACAAATATTTTGCGTTTGTAAATTCCCCTGCTTTGTTCTCCATTATATCATTCAAATAAAAATATTCTTCAATATTTCTGATTAAAAAACCATCAAATATCGCTAAACAATCGTTGTAGAAATTAGAGAATGTTTTTTTATCATCTAATCTGAAAACATGTGGCATTGCAAGGAATAATTGTATACCTGAATCCATACACATTTCTTTGATATTAGAAATATCATCGATCTTACAGTATGACTCCACATATATGACAGAAACTTTACGAGAATTTAAAGCGGCAATTATCTGTTCTCTGGTGGAACACAAAGCTGTTATTGTAATATTATCAGTATTATTATCTATACCGGTAATAATATTGTCAACAGAATCAGATTCTTTGTTAATGGTTCTGTCAATGCAATATTCATTCACGATTTCATCTGTCAGTTTGTCAATCGCTTCTCTTCTCAGATTGTTGAGAGAGCCCATAGTCATAAACAGACCGTCTTCAAGTTCAACTTCTAAATAATCTGCCTCAAAAGGAGTATTACCAAGTTTTGAAAATTGTTTGATAACCGTATCCTTTGTCAATGGTTTATTTTCTGCAACCATTGGAATATCTCCCCTAACAGTTGCAGTATGATTGTTGCATGTTACTGTAACTGTAGTATTTTTGTTTGTCGAAATATTTATATAAAGATTAATTTTTTCTTTAGGTTCCCTGTTTATGATGTGTTCGTTAATAAATTTGATATATTCTTTATTCTCAGTTCGAAATGCAGGTTCTTTAAGAGAAATCATATCTCTTGAATTGTGAGTTTTGTAATAGCTCTCATTAAATCCGTTCCTGTTAAATAAATCCATTGCTTTTTTTAAGTCTGAAGTATCTACTCTGTATTTATCCGGTTTTTCAAGGAACATATCAATATACTTTCTGTAAAGAGAAGTAATGCCTGCAGTGTACTCCTTCTTTTTCATTCTTCCCTCAATCTTTAAAGAATAAACACCTGCTTTAATAATCTCAGGCAATATATTAAGAGTACATATGTCTTTTGGACTTAATATATATTTTTCATCTTTGCTGTTTATTACAGAATTGTTTTTGACAAGATCATATGCCAGTCTACATGGCTGTGCACATTTTCCTCTGTTGCCGCTTCTTCCTCCAATATAACTGCTGAGAAAACATTGTCCTGAATAACAGTAACACAAAGCTCCGTGAACAAAACTTTCAATTTCAATGTCACAATTCTTAGAGATATCTTTTATTTCTTTTATGCTTAGTTCTCTTGGAGTTACAATCCTGTTTACCCCAAGGCTTTTGAGATAAGATACGGTCTCTCTTCCCATTATGGTCATCTGTGTACTGGCATGAATATGAAGATTTGGAAAATGCGACTGTATAAATGCCATTACACCAAAATCCTGCACAATTACAGCATCAAGTCCGTTTTCGTACAACGGCAAAATATAATCATATAATTTATTTTCAATTTCCTGATCCTTAAGGAGTGTATTTACAGTAAGGTAAATCTTTCTGCCATGTATGTGTGCATACCTGATAGCTTCAAGGAGTTCTTCTTCATTCAAATTATCGGCATATTCTCTTGCCCCGAACATGGAACCACCGGTATATACAGCGTCGGCGCCTGCATTGATAGCAGCAATTACACATTCCAATGAGCCGCCCGGTGCTAATAATTCAACTTTCATTTTATCACCTTTATTAATTACTAAAGCGACCAGGCATGAACCTGATCGCTTATATTATTTATTATTGAGTTCAGTCTGTAATTTTACAATATCTTTTTCGTATTCGACTAACTTCTTGTTTAGTTTCTCAATCTCAGCCTCTAAAGTCTGAATCTTTACATTTGCTGTAACTAAATCATGCTTAAATTCGTAAGCTTCTTTTTCTTTTTGCTCTAAATCAGATTCAAGTAACTCTGCCTGTTTTTTTGCTTTGAAATAATCATCAGCAATGTTAAGCTCCAATATAGTTTTTTGAACATCAAACTTCTGACGTCTGTAGCCCTCATCTTTTTTGAAATCGTTGATCTTGTTACTGATGTATGAAGCAACTTTCTGGATATATGCTTCACTCTCAAAGCCTCCAATTGTATAAATTTGCCCGTCAATTACAACATCTATGACATTTTTTGCTGACATAATTTCACTCCTTAATCTGGTCTTTTGTGTAAAAAGTTTAAAATCTACCGACTATTTTAACACATTTATTCAATATAATCAATTCCAAGGTGAAGATAAGATTGTTTTGTTGCAACTCTTCCCCTGGCTGTCCTGTCAAGAAGTCCGTTTTGTATAAGATATGGTTCATAGACATCTTCGATAGTTCCCGAGTCTTCACCAAGTGCGGCAGCTATTGTATCAAGACCTACAGGCCCTCCTCCAAACTTATTGATAATAATATCAAGTATCATTCTGTCGCCTTTATCAAGGCCAAGTTTGTCTACTTCAAGCGAGTCGAGAGCATCATCAGCCACTTCTTTTGTTATCACACCATCATATTTGATATCTGCAAAATCTCTCACACGTTTTAAAAATCTGTTGGCAAGTCTTGGCGTTCCTCTGGACCTTCTTGCAAGTTCCGTAGCACCTGCATCATCGATTTGAACATTAAGAACCTGCGCCGAACGATTGATAATCTGCTTTAGTTCGCTTATTGTATAGAACTCAAGTTTGTTAATAACTCCGAATCTGTCTCTAAGAGGTGCAGATAGCATACCTGCGCGAGTTGTTGCTCCAACCAGCGTAAACTTAGGCAAATCAAGACGAACAGCATGTCCGGTTGCACCTTTTCCAATTATAATATCAATAGCAAAATCTTCCATTGCCGAATATAAAACTTCTTCTACCTGTCTGTTCAATCTGTGAATCTCATCAATAAAGAGAACATCACCCTCACCGAGAGAGTTGAGAATTGCAGCAATATCTCCGGGTTTTTCAATGGCAGGTCCGGATGTAATCTTGATATTCACTCCCATCTCTGCCGCAATGATATTGGCAAGAGTTGTTTTTCCAAGCCCCGGAGGTCCGTATAAAAGCACATGATCCAAAGATTCTCCTCTGTTCTTGGCTGCATCTATAAAAATCTTTAGATTGTTTTTGGCTTTTGACTGACCAATATATTCATCCAGTAATCTTGGTCGAAGAGTTTTTTCTATATTAATATCTTCAATTGACTGATCTGTAGTTGAAATGGTTCTTTTCATTATATATCCTCA
>JAILRH010000061.1 GCA_024698345.1 Lachnospiraceae bacterium
TTTACTGTAAATAATTGAAACTCAAATCAACTAATCCATAATAATCGTTTAACAATTCTATAGTGTTCTGAATCTAACACAATAAAATTGTTAAACGAGTATTATGGAAGAGTTGATTTGAGTTTCAATTATTTAAAGCAAAGTAATAGATTATTTGAAAAATATCGATTTTATCTTATAGATACAAGTGACATATTACAAGATGATTTTTGGAAAATAGTTGAATTGCCTGAGAATGAAATAAGAATACTCGATAACAAGAAACAATACTGTATAAAGCTACAGAGAAAAATGCCATCTATTTTTATTAGTTATTCTTCAATGGATCAGGAAATCGCAGATAAGTTGGTCAGTTGTTTAGAAAAAAGAGGATTAGATTGTTGGATTGCCAGCCGGGATATACATGAAGGTTCATATGCAAAGCAAATAATACAAGCAATAAGAGGAGCAAGTGTTTTTATTGTATTAATAAGTAAAAATTCTATTGTTTCAGAACAAGTAAAGAATGAGATAGACCGTGCTTTTAATAGAATTAAGGAAGGTATGAAAATAATTCCTTTTATTTTAGACAATTCAGAATTGGATGAGGAATGTGAATATTATTTGTGTAGACAGGAAATGTTCTTTGGACAGAAACCACCTGTTGATAAGCGTATTGATGAGTTGTGTAAGTTAATAGAAAGCATTTTTGAGTGAATGTTTCATATTCTAACTAGAGATCTTTCGGGGTCTCTTTTTTGATGCAAATAATTAGATTTTATAAAGTTTCAAATGGAGTTTCATATTTCTCATAGTATATATCGTGCTGAAACAAAGCGATGATGCTTTAATTAAGTTAAGAAAAAGCTATTAAGAAATCAATAGTAACAACAAAAATTATTGTTTCAAATTTTAGGAATAATTGTAATTCTAAGTTTCAAAAAGCAGTATTTTTTATTCTGGGATTAACAATTATTTTGGTTTATGCTCGATTTATAAGAAAGGAGAGGTCAGTATGTGTGATAGTTATCAATACAAATTAAAAACAAAGATTCGGGAAGTATATGGTTTGGATGAATTTGCTGCCTATAAGAAAGCAAAGGAAGTGAGAAAACTGTGTACAACTCATTTGCTACCAAATGTAGTTGAGTGGATAGAGGGAAGACCTCTGACAGATATTTACGTAGATAAGTACACTATTCCAATGATTTTAACTATTTGGAATAATCAGGATTTCTTAAAAGCGTTGGAAGTTATTTGTGAATTGCAACTGGGTAATAAGGATATTGCAGAACGTCGCATTTGGCAGATGAGGAGGTGATAATGTATGGGAAACTATGGTGTTCATCCAACTCAATATGAAAAGTTAAGTAATTCAAATCTTTATTCTATGTATCGCGAATCCGTATATAGTAAGCTCACTGAAAATGAAAAACTTGATCTTTTACAAGAAACAGTTAACAGAGATGCTGTATCACGTGGAGAATTGGGAGCTCCTGAAGTGAAATTTGCACATCTTCCAGCAAACGAAAGCGGAAACGCTTCAAACGGAGTTATCAGAGTGAATTATGATATGGCCGTTAAAGGAATACAGTCAGTTGAATATAAAGGTCAAACAATTGAAAGACAAATGGACGATTATAATATTCAAACGTTAAATACGGTACTTCATGAAGACTCGCATTGCTTTCAGGATCAAGTAATTGATGGAACAGTTAGTATTGATGACGCAAGGCTTACTGCTGAATATAAGGCAAATGCTTTTTCCTATACAGCTATTCTTCAAAATGGCAATTATCAATTAGGGAGTCAGTATATGACAGGGGAAACACCTGCAGGATATTATATGTATTACTTTCAAGCAACAGAAAGAGATGCATATCTTTATGCAGAGAATAAAACAAATGAGATATTAAAAGAGATTTCATCTAAAAATGGATTTGAGCCTTCATTTGAAGCGTATTCAAAATCAATGGTAGCGAACGGATATGCAGTGATGGAAAAAGAGGCTATTGAGCATTTTCAAAATCCTAATTTTGTAAAGGATGTTAATAATACATTGGTAAATCAGTATTACGGTACAAATATTCCGGTAAATCCCATGACTGAGGAAGCTGTGAAAAATGAAATGGTACAAACATACAAAAGTTTAAATATGCAAATGGATCAAGGAAGTTATTTAAGTGTTAAGGAGGAAGAGAGTATGAGTTTTGATTATAAACCGGTAACTTTGGAAGAATACAATCAAACTTTGAGAGACAGTGTAAACGGGTTTTATTCCCATAGCATAAATAATCCGTCTGTATCAAATGGACAAGCATTAAGTGAAACAAGTGAAATGGCAGAAAACTATCATGCTGCGGTGGAACAATTTCAGAATGATATGGGAATGTCAGGAACAGAAAATGAAATAGCTGTGGATACTCAAAGTGAAGATATGTCAACTGATAATGCGTCTTTAGAGGACTTGGGTAGCGATGGATTAAGTAGTGATGATGAAATGAGTTTATAGGAGGTTTGGTTATGTCGTTTAATTATGGTAATAGTTTGTTTGATAACACGATGAATCGGAACAGAAATAGTGGTATATATGTAAGAACTCTCTTTGGACAATCAATTCATGATAATCCGGTTCCTATATGGACTGCGAATAAGGAAAACAATCCGTTTGTCGCGTTTCAGGATCCAATAACGGGAAATACTATCGGTTTAAACAAAGATATTTTATCATACGGTTATCTTGCGCTTGGAGCACCGGGTACAGGAAAAACAAATCTTTTTAATATGATTTTATCAAGATTATTAGCCACTCAGAAAGAAAATGATGTCATTATTATTTTTGACACAAAGGGAGATTATTTAGAAGAATTTGGAAACAAAATTCCAGAAATGGATAAGGTAATTATCGGTGCAGGAGAAGAATATCGCAGTATTACAGGATATCATAATATTTTTGAGGAAATTATGCCTAAGGCTAAAGATAGAAAATTAGTTTATACCTATGATTGTGATATAGACGCACTAGATGTATCTTCCCAACTTTTTCAAAAAATGAATAGTGATGTTCAACCGGTATTTCCGGCTATGAGTGAACAGATATTTGCGGGGATTCTTATTTTCTTTATGCGCACATACTGGAGAGGAAAACAAGAAAAACTAAATAATAAAGATCTTGTATCATTTTTTACCAGTAAAACAAATGAAGATTTAAAGAAGGTATTTGAATTGGAATATATGGAAGATCAGAGAAGTTGCATTGATTATATTAACAATAAAAGCAATCAGACTCAGGGCGTTAATTCATACATTGGTTCCGTTTTAAAAAAGATGTTTATAGGACCGTTTGCAGAAACTGATTGGTCAAGAGAGTTTTCAATGAAGTCTATTATTGAATCCAATGAGAAGAAAGTAGTTTTTATTGAATATGATTTGAAACGCGGACATGCACTTGCTCCGATGTATGGCGTAATGATTGACAGAGCATTGGCAAATGCATTAGGGGGACGTCAAAACGAAAGGAAGAATGTCTTTATACTTCTTGATGAAATGCTATTATTACCTAAATTGAATCATTTATCGAATTCTTTGAATTTTGGAAGATCAAGAGGAGTGAAAATCCTGGCAGGATTACAAAATGTTTCCGGTGTAATAGATTTGTATGGGGAAGCGGGTGCAAAGAATATTATAGCGTCATTCCAAAACATGATAACTTTTAAAATTACAGACTATGATACACGTCAGTTTGTAAGAAATAGTTTGGGAGAAAATTATCAAAATTATTCTTTTTCAACACAGAAAGATCTAAATATACAGCGTGCAGGATATACAGTTGAAGATTGGGATTTGTACAACCTGGGATTTGGAGAAGCAATTGTTTCTATAAAGGGTGAAAAACCATTCTTTTTCAAGATGCCTGAATATAAATAAGGAGGTCAAAGTATGAGCGAAAAGTCTAGAGTAATAAGGGAATGTGAACGCTTTAATAAAGCAAGAAAGGTTTGTTACGGAAAAATAACTTATTCTGTTTTCCTACAGAATGTTAAAGGGAATCTTTTGATTTCCGGTTTTGATGCAAGTAATGAAGAATTTATTACTGATTTGGCATGTAATTATTTTCAAAGAGATAACATACCGACCATACTCTTAAGCAGTCATATTAATGTGCTTCGAAGTATTCAGGAGAGACAGAATGCAGGACTGATTAATCAAATAATGATATCCTGTCCTACATCATGTAATTACCATCCTTTTTATGGTATGTCAAAACAGCAAATATTAAAGATTACTCAGCTGACTATGACGGATATGGGATTTGGTAGTCAAACAGATAATGTTCTTGTTTATGCATCTGCTCTGATGGATATTGTATCAACAAAATACCCGTTGTCTTTACCGGCTATTACGCAATTACTCCAAAATGACGATGATCATATTGTGGAATTTGCAATACAATCAGGTTTTTCTAATATTATTGCCGATAATATCAGGGGTAATCATGAGGCAGGAATAGTATTTAGAAGAGTATGTGAAGAACTCGAAGAAGTATTTGAAGGTGTTTATCAACCTGGGAGTGATACAAAATATAACTTTCAAAGTGGAGTTTTGGGAAATGTATCTATGGCATTTAATCCTGTAACTTGTAATCAGAAAATCATGAATACTTATTTAAAAGAAGAATTATATTCAGTTCTTAAGAGAGTTCCAAAAATTAGATTAATAATGGATGAAATAGGATTCACAGATGAGAATGATGAACTGTTGAAAGCTATTTTTGATTATAAAAGACAAGGAAAGATTGAATTGATTTTTTTATCGGTAAATGCTCAAGAAGCTTTATATAACATTGAGTTAGATTTTGCAAATATTATTATGTTTAAACACAGTATGCAGATCACAACGGAAGAAGTATCCGGGAAAATGTTTGGAACCTATCAATATCATTATCCTGCACCAACGGTTGGGAGACCGCCAGCATTAGTTGTAACTTTTAAGAAAGATATACATTGGCATATTGCTACAGAAGAAAGACTAAGAGTAAGAGATGCAGATTTGTACAGTAATCCAACGTTATTTGGAAAGGAGAGTAATTACTTAGCAATAAAAATTGCAAATAATTCGGAGGTTTATCTGGTTGACGAGAGAGAATTCTTCATGGAACAAAAGGACAAACTATTGCCGGGTGTATTTTAACAAAAGATTATCAAGTTTCATTATTTCAGAAATTAAGTTTCAAAAAACGCATTTTAAAAATCTGTATGATACAAAAAGCGACTGGTAGGATGGAGGTATAAGGAAAGGAGGAATTATCGTGAGAGAGATTGTTGACATTTTTAAAGATGAAAGTTACAGAGGAACTGGAATCAAAACTGTTTCAGCGAATACAATTGTCACAATTGTATTAAGCGCAATATCTGTGATAGCAGGAATATTTATTGTCGCAAATTGGGGCTCTATAACTGCAAAAATAGCAATATGGATGGCGGATTTTATATCCAGCGGATTAATTGTTTTGATCGTTGTAGGTATTGTTATTTATTATTGGACGAAGTTTAAATGGAAACTTCGAAGCAGATTTTGGAATTGGTAGAAGGAGGTAAAGATATGGATTATCAGGAAATAAAGGTATGGACGATAATAAAGCGGTTTTTAATTGGATGGGCAATAGTAGGAGGTATTATTACGGTAATAAGTTGCATCAAGTATAAGGAATATATAATTACTGCTTTAACAAATAACATAACAGCATGGATAATTGCTATTTTACCTTGTGCAATCGTTCTTTACGGCATTGTATCTATTATAAAAACGCCATGGGGCAGGAATTAAAGGAGGAAATGAATATGATTAAAACAGCAAAAATTAGGGTTTATGGACAGCTTGAAGATCAGGCAAACGGAGTAGCAGATATTGAGGCTTTTGTATTTAGAAATGGGGAGGTGGTACCTGCCAATCAAGCAGAGTCATCACCAGAACCTGTAATTCATACGGCGCCTGAAAAGAATTATGGTCAGTTAGAAGAACTAGCAAATGGCACGTCAGATATTGAAGAATTTGTATATAAAGAAGGAAACGTGATACCTGCTAATCAAGCAAGTCTAACTGATGGAACTGTGATTCGTACAGCACCAGAAAAGAACTACGGTGAATTAGAAGAGAAAGATAGTGGTACCGTCGATATTGCAGAATTTGTTTTTAGAGAAGGAGAAGAGGTACCTGAAAATCAGATTGTCTCTGATGGATCGGTTATTCATACACCAAAATGGTGCGTATAGGGAGGTAGAAAGATGTATTGGTATGAGAAAGAAAACGGAGGTCTTTTGAAATTTGAAAAAGAGTGTTACCTACAGTTTATGCGTGAGTACAATAACCCAAATGTGAAACTTGCTTTTACTTTTGACAAGCAACACAGATTTTGTGTAGAAATAGAGTTGCCTTTTAAGGCGGCTCCGGAACAACCTTGGAGATCCTTCAAGTTTCATATTGTCTATGATCACGATCATCCGGGAAGAGGAGCAGATGGTTTGTTTGGTGGAAGTATTAAGGTATATCCTTTAACTCGTATAAAACCGGGATTTCATCACATGATAAATGATCAGTCAATGGGATTACCTCATATTTGTCAAGTAAGAACAGTAAATAGTGAGGAAGTTAATGGATATAAAGTTATGACTCGTGTTCTCCGTTGGATAAACGTTTATTGCATATGGGAGAAGACTGGAGTGGATATTGATAAGTAGGAGGTAGGCCACAATGAGAAAGGATAAAGCTCATGTGTATTTAACAACAGATACAATCAGAGGAATAATGCTTGAAGTATCAAGACATCCAAGGAAAGAGTGTATTATTCAGATGCCAGGCGTTAGATATGGCGACAATTTTTATTTTGATTTAGTGTCGGATAGTGGTGTTAATGCGACATATACAGCAGGTATGTGTGAAAAAGATCATGAGTATTGCGATCATCTATCAACAAGAATAGCAGAATATTATGATTTCCCGATAGACAAGTTGACAGTATCTCAAGTGCACAAGCATCCCCCTGGGTATGATAGATTTAGTCCGGGAGATGCACCGGCAAATACTAAGCTGGCAAAGCAGTTCGGGGGAGTGGTGAATGGCTTGATACTTGTCGATCCTGAGTTTAGATTGAAATTTTGGTACATAGATAAGGATGGAAATGAAACAGAGGTTGAATATACAGTTGATGATGCTGCTGTAAAAGTGGCAATGCCGAAGAAGAGTCTGGAAGCATTAAAGAATAAAATAGAGCAAAACGAAGAAGGCTATGTTATTAAAAAATATAACAATAAAGCGAAGAGTTCAAAACATATTGATATGGAAAAAAGAAAGAATATACTGACAATTCTTCGTAATAACTGTATGCAAACGTTAAAAAGAGAGGGGAATAACACGATGATTCATAATGAAGCAAAAGTTGAAAAAAGAATGGAAGAGGAAGTTGAAGAACTTGATTTTGAAGGATTAATAGAAACTATGAGACCGTATATGGTATTTCTTCCAAAGGAATATTTTGAAACAAAATATTCCGGAGCATTATATGGGTATTATATTGAAGAAAGCAAAACCTTTAACGTAGTAACAAAGGAATATGCAGAGGTGTTAGTGGGGGCAAGGATAATTGGTAAGGCTGATAAAATTTTGGGAGAATGTCATAAAAAAGAAACTGATGAGTTGGCAATTAGTGTTGTATGGAATGATGAAGATACAAAAGTTTTAGTTAATGGAGACACAGATGCAGAGGTGATAATCGACTATTATTCTTTACAGAAAGATGTATTTTCAAGAAACCAGGGGATTTTGGAAAGTGACTTGATGTCAGATAAACAGGCTATTATTGCAGGGGTAGGTTCTGGAGGATTTTTCGTAGGGCTCGAATTGGTAAAAGCAGGTATTGGTTCTGTAATAGTGGCTGATGATGATTGTTTTAAATATCACAATATATGTAGGCATGTATGTGGAATCCATGATGTGGGGAAATATAAAGTTGATTGTTTTAGAGAACGAGCTGCTGATATTAATCCAAGTTGCAAAGTATATACATTTAGAGAATTAATTCAACATGTTGATCCTGCTGCATTAGATAAATTAGTTTGGGATAATTCTATTATACTTAGTTGCGCAGATAATCGACATGCAGGATATGTGTGCAATGAACTTGCAGATAAATATCATATTCCGATGGTAGATGCAGGATGTGGTCCAAGAGCATCCACAGGGGAAGTATTTTACTATAAACCTGATTGTGGAATGCCTTGTTATACTTGTGCATATGGCGAAGATGTTGGTGTGGATTACAGTAATCAGGAAGTCAGAAGAAAATATTATGCAACAGAAAGTGAGTTGGAAAAAATGAATTTCCAGCCAGGAATTTCATCAGATATTGAATTTACAGCAATTTTTGAAACAAAACTTGCAATTGATTTATTGTTGGAAAATGAGAAAGTGTATGAGCCCAAATTACTTCCTTATATCAGCCAATGTACTGTAATTTTAAATTATCCTGTTGATAAAGAAGTCAATCCATATATGCATCTATTTGAAAATGAGAAAAGGCCTATTACATGGAAGACAGGATCGGCATCAAAGAATGAGGAGTGTTCTTATTGTAGCAACAATTAATTCCAGAAAAAATGAGAAAGGAGAGGGTGAAATGAGTTACGTTTTGATTGATGGAACAAGGTATTATAAAGATGACAGAACAGGACGAGTAACAAAAGATAATGTATCAGAGGAAGCTGCCGAACAAAGAGCAAAACGCAATCAAAGTAGCCCTGTATATCCTAAGGGGAATAATAACATTGTTGCATATAATCACATAACTCAAGTAAACCGTAACAGCAATAATGTTAATATTACAAATACAGGTTTGCATGCTACTTCTTTTCCATGGGGAACAGTAATTATTTTAACTATTGTAATTGCTTTTATTGGAGCATTCTTCTATAACCGTTCACATGTATCTGATGCAGAGCAGCAAATATCAGAATATATGGAAAGGGAATCAGAAAATAAGAATGATAATGAATATACAGAAAGGGAATCAGAAAATAAGAATGATAATGAATATACAGAAAATGGCGTAATTGCAGATTATTCGGAAACTTACCAAGAGGATTATTTACTACCTTTCAGCTCAGAAAGATATTTGAGAACTGATGAGATTAGTGATTGTTCTCATGATGAAATTCAATTAATGATAAATGAAATATATGCAAGACATGGCAGAGAATTTGATTCGCAGGATAGTAGAGATTACTTTTCAAGCAAGGAGTGGTATGACCCGGTATATGGAAAAACTGATGAAGAAATAGTCAGTGAATTCAACGAATATGAAAAAGCAAACATAACGCTACTAAAAGAGTATCTGTAAAAGTGGAGGTATAAAGGGATGAGTAATAATAAAAAAGTCTTTATTGCTGTGGGGGTTGATAGCGACGCTGATAAGATTATTCCGGTTTTGGATATTTACAGTAATAATATTGTGAAGAAGGTTGTGCATGACGTATCGGGAATTAAAAATATTGATTTATATCGCATTGACTTTGCAAAACGTAGTACAACAAAAATAGGAAGTGTTTTGTGGCCTGAAGGCGTATATAAGGATGACTTTATTCTGATATATGATCCGAATAAAGAAATGGTAAGTGTGCAGATTGGAAACACTGACAGGATATATGAATACCCGGTAAGAGTGAAAGAAGAAAGTATAGATAATAATAAAGCAGATTCTAATGATTCATCAAAAGATAGTGCTTTTTTATCATTAAATAAAGATAATACAAATAAGGATATTGTGGATAAGGAAAAAGTTCGTGAGTTGGAACAGGAAAAAGAAATGAAGATATTATGGCCAGATGAATTGGCAGATGAACTGAAAAAAGAAATTCGCGGACAAGATGAAGGAATCAAAAAAATAAGTGAAATAATCTGTGCTAATCTTAGAAGAAAACAACCCGAGGTAGAAGTCATTCTTTTGTTTGGTCCAACTGGTGTGGGAAAGACTGAACTTGGCAAAACATTGCCAAAGGCAATAGAAAAACTTACTGGACAGAAATATGGTTTTCAACAGGTTGCGTTAAATCAATTTATGGAGCAGCACACATTGAGTTCTTTCTTTGGTAGTCCACCATCATATACAGGATATGGAGATAAGACGATTTTTGATCCGATAAGGGAAAATCCATATCAGGTATATCTTCTTGATGAGATTGAGAAAGCAACAGATAAAATATGGACAGGATTAATGGAAGCTTTCAGTAGCGGAGTAGTGAGACTTGCAGATAACTCACCTTTGATTGATTTAAGTCATGTAATATTTATTATTACCAGTAATATACCGATTGATATGAAGGCATATAATAAAGCTTCATCTTTTCAAAAAAAAGAAATATGTAGAGATGAATTGTCGAAAGCCTGTGGACATCCAGAGGTTGCAGGAAAGATAACAAATTGTCTTGCGTTTCAACCATTGCCGACAGATGCAAAAACGGATATTGTTAGTAAATTTGCTATTGAAGAATTAAATAATTATGATATGGAGCTTATTCGTATGGATGAATCGTTAATGGTGCAACTAAAAGAACAGCATAGTCATTATGGAGCACGTGGAGTAAAGGATGCAGTCAGAGAGGCAATCAATAATGTTTTGGTCTATGATCGTGATGTTGAACGATATAAAAATAAAAAAGTCGTGCTATCCGGTAATATAGAAAATATCGTGTTTGATATTGTTGATAAATAGCCGAAATGCTTTAAAATGCGCGGTTTTTATAGTATAATTACAGCATATGTTTGGCTCGGAAAAGTTAGTAAAATTAAAATATAGAGTATGAATTAAAGGAGATAGAAAATGTTTAATGTTATTAAAAATAAAGGGAATATTGTAAAAGCATATAAATTAGGAGATAATCATCCTATTATAAACAAGTTGATTTCGGAGAAAAAAATAAAATGTTTGGAAAATGGAAAATATGAAGTTTTTTCTCAAGAGGCACTAAATGCGGGTTCAGGACACGGACAGGTTGCATATGCAGGTGATTATGTGAAAATTGATTCTTCCGGTGCTCCATATCCAAACGATAATGAGTATTTTGTTAAAAATCATAAACATATCGAAGGGGATGAATATGAGCAGATTCCTAAGAAATTAAAAGTATGGGATGTAAATGAACCAATGTGTGATGAAGTCCAGTTTTTAATTGATAAAAAAGGGTTGGTTTTGGATAAGAGTAACCCTGAACAGTACTATACAGCACCACTTTGGGGAACAATAGAATCTGCTAATATAGACGCGGTTCTTGTGTTTTACAGCATTTCATATGGAACAGATGGAAAAGTTGAAGATGCGGAGTTTAATTTGGTAAAAAGAGAAGAATTTGAGAAGACATATAGTAGGTGTTGAGAGGTGATGAAATGAAACTAACAGAAGAACAAATCGAAAAAATATTAGTATTGTTTGCAAAAGAATATAAAAAACTCAGGATAATGCGGAACGATACTTATCTGAGGGGGGAGTGAAATATAACGAAGTTGTATTTGATGTTACAAATGTTGGTGGAAGTGATATCAGATTTGTCATTAGTGGTGCGTTGGCTGAGTTTGAAAAAAGAGGCATTGTAGAATCGTATTGGATTGCCGGAGTTGGAGAGGGAGCAGCTTTTTTTACAGATGAAGGACTTAAAGTATTGGATGGGAAGAGGTAGAAAGTAATCTGTCAAAAATGCAAAAAGGTAATTATGTCAAGGGAGGAAGAACTATGCAAATTTTTTTCAGTTATGGTCATGATAAACATAGCAAAGTGGTTACGGCTCTAAAAAATGAGATTGAATCTCAGAGTAATGGAGAGATAAGCGTTTGGGTGGATACATACAAAATTCCACGTGATTCTCATTGGAGAGAGCGAATAACTGATGGAATACTTAACAGTGATAGCGTTATAGCATTCTTGTCGTCACATTCGGCAAGAGAGGAATCAGTGTGCCGTGATGAACTTTCTATAGCACTTGTTTCAAAGCATGGTATGATAAGGACTGTATTACTAGAATCACTTGACTCTTTTACACCACCTTCCAGAGTAAGTGAATATCAGTGGGCAGATATGAGTGATTACCCAAAAATCGAAGAGCAAGGTGTGGAAGTATTTAAAGATTACATAAAAGATGAAGCTTCAAAAATAATTAAACTTGTTACAAGCGATGATATTCGCAGATACAATGATGAAGTGAAGCAACTTAGAAAGGCTTTTCATCTTCCGGAGATTGATGATTGGACAAAGTTTGATGGATTAATAAAGGAAGAACTTATTGGCAGAGAGTGGTTATTTAATAAAATTGAAGAATGGGAAAATGCCCCCAGTGGTGGCAATATACTTATGCTTTATGGAAAGCCGGGTGCTGGAAAGTCTATGTTTTCTGCTCACCTTCAAATGCGTGATTCTTCAGTTGTTGCGGCTTTTCCGTGCGATTGCAGACGCAGTGAATACAGTAAAACTGAATCCATAATATTAAACATTTCTTATAGGCTAGCACTTCGACTGCCTGATTACCGCAGATTTGTACTTGAACTTCTTTCGGACAGCAGTTTTGACAGGGGCAGTGATCAACTTTTTGACAGGCTAATACTTAATCCACTTTCACGCTGTAATATTGATGGTGACAGGGCAGTCGTAGTAATGGTAGTTGATGCACTTGATGAAATGGATAACGATGAACTTGCAAAGTTTATAAATGAAAGTGCAGATTCACTGCGTGAATATGTACGTTTTATTATCACATCAAGAAAAATACCATCGATAACTGAACGATTTAACCGTTTTGCACAAATCGATTTGGATGATGAAGAGGAGGAAAAACAAACTCGATCAGATTTGGCAGAGTATTTTGAAAGCAGATTAGGTACGGCTCTTATGGATTATGAAGAAAAAGAGGCGTTTATTGAGAAATTAATAGATAACAGTGGTTTAGTATTTACTTATGCAAAATGTGTCTGTGATAATATTCTTAAGGATATTGAAAATGGAGAGTTCCAGACACATGATTACCCGTTACCACATGGAATTGAGGAGTTGTTCAAGCAAACACTTGATCGAAGTTTTAACTGTATAAATGCCAGTTATACAACGAGAGATTATGAGGATTTTTGGCAGATTCCCCTTGGGATGATACTTGCATCTCCTGAACCACTCCCTGTTCGCACATTGAAAACTCTTATGCAGTGGAAAGAAAGAGAGTGGAAGAAATTTATCAATCCGCTTTCAACGCTAGTCTTGTGTGTGAACGAGTGTCTTATCTTCTTTCATAAATCTTTTGGTGAGTGGTTAAATGCAACAAATACCACATATGCTGCATCGCGTGAAGATGGAATATCTGACCTGGCAGATTCATGCTATGATGTTTATAAAGAAGAACCTGATAGCATAGATGAATATATGCTACTCTATACCACAAAGTTTTTGCGCGAGAACAAGAAAAGGGGACAACGAAAAAAGTATGAAATGATTATTATGGATGAGAATTATATAGACAAAATGTGTAATTATGCTGATAAATTAAAGAGCGAGAATAGCATTTTTCGTGCAGAGGGGCTTTATAGAGAGTTGTTGAATATCTTTGGGTGTGAAGATATCAGGAGAGAAATAACAAATATGTTTTTAGTTAATATTGGTGTGTATAGAAGTGATTTTGTGAAAAATAGTCAGCATTTAAAAGCTTTGAGAGGAATATATGACTGTTACGAAGCTGTTGATCGAGAGGTGGCAAAAAGAGCTAAAGATTTCAAATGAATATATACGGAATATTTTTTGACGGGAGCTAAAAGAAGAAACAGTAGAAGGATTTATAGAAATGAATATTTGCTAAAATAATCAAGAAATCCGAAAGGGTCTCTTTTTTGTGTTGAGAATCGAATTATAGTAAATCGAAAAAAGACTTTAAATTGCGTGGCTTTGAACACTGGAAATAGCTGAAATGCTTTAAAATGCGCGGTTTTTATAGTATAATAATGACATATGTTTAGTTCGGAATTATTGATAATTTAATAATGAGTATTAATTAATAAAAGAAAAAAACAGCACAGCTTAATGATTAATGCAATAAAGGAGAGTGAGTAATATGAATAGTAAAAAAAAGGATTACACCAGTGCTATCCAAAACCTGTTATATTGTTTCCCGTTGTACAACTATATCAACAAAGACGAGGTTAATATTCTCGTTATCGGGTACTCGGATATTTCTGAAAAATTTATTGATTTTGCGTTCGAGGTGGCTCAGGTAAGTGGCTATAAACTTCATATCACTGTTGTTTCAGATGATGTTGATACTAAGGCAAAATATTTAAATGGAAGACCTTCATTTACTAAATTTTTTAATGTTGATGAACAATTAGTGGATGATAGTTACGGAACATTACTATTTAATACCGTTTCATTTGGAAACGTAGAAGATGATATGTTTGAAATACTATTGAATAATGAAAATAAAAAATATGCCTATTTGTTTGTTGGATCGGAGAGTGATGATTTTAATTTGGCTATTGCAAAAGTGTGTGATGATTGTCGTAATTTGTTGGAGTCAAATTTTGTTATTAATTGTGTGGCTGAAACTGATAGCAAAGATGATAGTGTCAACTTTATTCGTAGAAATGATTCCATTGAAAAACATGAAGATTACAAAACATTAAAGTCAATGGCTTTTAATTGTCATTTAGTATGGAATTATTCAAATATGCTTGATATGAGAAAGCTTCAAAGACAGTTTTTGTCTAATTATAATTATATTTCTTGTTTTAGCTATGTAATATCTCTTAAATATAAATTGGCAAGCATTGGAATGGAATTTCTTGATGCTACAGCACCTGAAAGGTTTTATAATTTGATTAATTCTAAAAATCCTTCAGATAAAAAAATTATCGAAAATATGATTGCCAACGAGCACAAGCGCTGGAATGTCAATATGATATGTCGCGGATATAGAAACGTGACATCAATGGAAAAGTTCGTAAATGGAATTGAAACAAAAGCAAATGGATACCATCCTTGTTTAGTACGTGGAACAGGAGTTTTAGGATTAAGTAATGATGAGTGGAAAAATAATAATTGTGAAAAATGGGACAAGGCAAAAAGTAAAGAAATAAATTCACTGGATGAATTGGATAAGGTTTCTGTTCTTTTACATAGAGAATATAAAACTTTTGCCAACAAAAATAGGAGCAAAAACCTTATTTCACAGTCGGATATTGATAGTATACTTAAATTACTTGAAAATAATATCAAAGCTAAAAAAGTGTTTGATAAATATTATATTTGCCTTCAGGAAATCAGTGCAGGAAATAGTGCAAAGACATCCTTATATGAGCATTATTATTCAGCCTTAATCAAGGAAGTTAATAACTTACCTATGGATCAGGCAAAAATTATTCGCAAAAGAATAAACACTTTAGTCACCGCGTTTAACGTGATTCTTGAAAGTGAAAAATACATTGACTATAAGCAATATGATGCCGATTTGATAAGTAAAATACCTTTTATTCTTACTTATAAGTCTAATTTACACATAGGAATACCGATTGACTTGATAAATATCAAACCATCGGTAAATTCATTAGCGTTTAGAACTGTTGAATCAGCGTTGCTCATAAATCCTTCAAGAATTACATACATATGTGAATTCGAAAAAGGCGATTTAAATAACTTAAAAAGAATACTTGAATATGCAATAAAAAGTATGATCTCACACCATTTGAGATCAGTTATAAATATTTGTCTATTGACAAGTTGTTCATTAACAGAAAAAGAAATTAATACAATTACTGATGTTTCTGACCGGATTAATTCCGTTGAAATAATTAAAGATGAAGATAATTTTGTAAATTATTCAAGAAGAAGACATCTTCAGATTTTTGAATTCAACCGTACACGCTCATCTTCCATAATAGAGAGATATGAATACTGTAGCAAGTCAAATTATAAATATAATCGCAACAAAAACAAGTTTATTACAACAAATTGTAATGAAGTTAGATATATTGCATTTAAGCAATTTTTGAAAATAAGTGATTTATTTGAATTTAAAAATTCTATTGATGATTATAGTTTTCCGGATATGCAGAAAGATTATATGTATTTCTGGAGTAAGTACAAAAGTAAGTCGGAGGCAGAGAATATTAAATCGAGCCCAGAGTCTATATGGAAGGCTTTATGTGAACTCCTAAGTGAGCAGGACAAAAATAACAAGTTTGAAATTAAGGATATTAAAAAAGAAAATATTAGAAAAGAATATCTTGTTGAGAGAGTATGCCTGGAGGCAATAAATAAACTTTGCAAGCAGGTCAAGAAGGCTAACGGTGAGATATCTTGTAAGATAGAATTACATTCAAATAATTCGTTTAATGTCTCGATAAATGCGCCATCTGGTTTTCATAAAGTTATTGAATCGCTACTTTATGATACATATAAACTCTATGATTCAAACAGCATAAACATCAATGTCTACAACGAAAAGGCTTTTCTTTATTATAATTCACTTAATACCGGTGTTATATGTTCAGAAACAATTAAAAAGGCATTGGACAAGTTTAAGAATGTCAATTTTGAAGATATCAAAAGATTGCTTGATGAAATACAAGGCAAAGGATATATTAGAAAACTCGTATGTAATGTAGAGAAAGGTATTTCCTTCTCATATTGCACGCATCAAGTTAAAGAAGTGATGATTCAATCAGGAAGAATACTCGAACTCTATGTATATTACAAACTTTTAGAAACAGGATTGTTCGATGATATTGCAAATTCAGTTGAAATACATTGGGGTAATGAAGAGGCAGAAAACGAAATTGATATAATTGCCACTCAGGGCTATAAAGTGCTTATAATCGAATGCAAGGCTCAAATTTCGCTTATTCAAGATTATTATAATAAGTTAAGCCGATTGGATAGTGATTATGGTCTTAATTCTATACCTGTAATTGTTGCTGATACACTTGAAATAAACAAATATGCGGAAGATAATCAAAAAATGATAGAAATAGGAAACAGAGTTGGAATTCATACTGTTTTTAGTAAGAATGATATTTCAAATATAGGTTTAACACTACAAAGTATTGTTAAGAATAGTTGATTTGGAGGAAGTGTACCTGTTTCAAATAAATAAGCATTAGTATTGAAGGAATACAGGAGGTAAATTATGCTGAATGGAGGTTGTTGGATTTTTTTATCACATCATAGTGAAGATATTGAGAAAATAAGAATCATTAGGAATGAATTTGAAAGGTTGGGACATAATCCTTTAGCATTTCATTTACGGTGCTTAAATGCGGACACTGAGGAGGGAAAAAAGGAAATTGATAATCTGATTAAAAGAGAGATTGATGCAAGAGAATGGTTTGTTTTTTGCGATAATTCTAATATTTTTTCTGAATGGGTTGAAATGGAACAATCTTATATTACTAATTCC
>JAILRH010000048.1 GCA_024698345.1 Lachnospiraceae bacterium
TTTTTACCTTTAACATTCATTTTAGATACCTCTTGTATTTATTAGATTTTACCAACTTCCCGGTCAGTAATAATCTAAATTTACTTGAGGTATTTTTTATAGTCAAGTTCCTTAACTATTTATAGTATACAGGAAGCTTTCGTCTTTTTTAAAGATTGCATTAACGATTTCCTCAATTATACTTGCAAAGACGTGTAATAAAACTTATAGAGTTCAAGTAACGCGTAGAAATACATATCTTCCTGCGTTTCTATCAGGCACTCGGAATCCCCAAGATCAACATTGGCTATATTATCTTCGTTATACGGAGTCTGCACTCCATCTTCCCAATCGTCCAGCCAATAGCAGGTTGCAATAATCATCATGCATACCCAGTATGTCACATTTTCTTCCGGCACGTTGATATCCATACAATATGCCCACATAGCATCAATGGGTGGTTCAAGTTTTCTTCTCGACTTGTTATGCTTCAACTCCAAATAATCTCGAACTACCGTTGAAAACGTACACTTTAAATCCTTTGGAACAAATTTACTCTTAACCTTTATTGGACTTTCAAAAATATAAGGATTAAAATCCACAGCGACGCTTGAATATCTCTCGTACGCCCTATGAAAATACTTTCCACCATCATATAGGAATTGTACCGTACAGAGCTTTTTCTCGCGAATTCGAGAATCAAATTTATGCAGACTCTTTTCCACCCACTCCTCATCCGAAAAATCTAATTGTTTTACATCTTTTAATTCCAGGATTTTCTTTCTTACCGATTTAGAGCACTTACTGTAATCCGTGTACATTTGGCGAACATGTTTATGCAACGGATCTACAAACGCAGCAATTTGGCACAATGGCAGTAGTTCTATCTCATCCTCATAATCAATACAAAATGCCTGTGCATCTTGATAGACTGCATCCGGATCGACATTTTTCCTTGGATTCTTCTTTTGCTTATTAACAATGACCTTTTTCATTCGTTTAAAGAAACCATCACTTAATTCTCTTACAGACTTTTCACGCTTAATATTGTCCGTCGTTTTTAAAATATATAAAAATAATCCTGCTAACAAAGTTGCAGTATCATCACTTTTCTTAATATCACATTTTTTTGTCTTCGAAATAACTTCCACAACACTTTCATCAACAATATCATCATCGTTTTCAATTACATAAAACAGAGCATTTTGCAGTAATTTGATTTCGCTCGGATTTATCAAATTTAAAACCTTTTCCTCAAAATAGTTTACAAGGCCCTGATAATCTTCTTCCGTGTACTCCGCACCACTCTCAACAATATAATCCGGCGGATTCTTCCGTCCGGCAACAATATTTGATATCAAACTATCATCCGTTTCATCAAAACGACTATCCAAAGAATGCATGATAACTCCAACAAGCGCCTTTTGCGTGCAAGAAGCCACTTTACAACGGATGATTATCGTCAAATATGTACCTAAACACAATTTACTCATAATATAAAACCTCCCGTAACACTCTAATTATAAGTGTTTTCACAAAACAAGTCACGGGAAAGTTGCAGCCATGTTTCGATTTCCACAATCGCGATAACATAATAACGTACTAACACGTGGGCCCATGTGTTTCCAAAAATTCATTTAGTAAAGGAGGAACACATGATAAACGTTAATGATCCGCAGCCACGTACAGGCTGCCAAGACATGTGGAATGCATTTATGGTAAAAGACGCCATCTTTACATTAGGCTCTGATATTCCATTATGTCCCTGCACAGCAGAAGCCATTCCAAACAAATTAATATCTTATGTAGAAGCCAAACATATTCACAAAACCATAATAAAGAAGGATCCTGATTATCATGTTGATGCATATGTGCACTTCTATATAGACGATCAAAAATTTTGCGGACCAAAATCTAGCATTTGGCTTTATCCATATAAAGTCCTGGATATTCTCCGCCATTTTTCCGGAATTATAACTCCGGATTTTTCAACATTCTCCGATTTTCCGGATGCAATCAAACGGTACAACACATATCGTATGCGCGCCTTCGGTTATTGGATGACAACAAATGGCATATCCGTAATTAACAATGTTCGTTGGGGTACAGCAGAAACCTGGGAATACTGTTTTGATGGCATTCCATGCAATAGCATAGTCGCCATCGGAACTGTTGCAAGTAAAATCCGTCTTTTAGAAAATCGCCCACTTTTTGAAACTGGGCTAAAAGAAATGATACGCCTGCTTCACCCACACACAATCATAGTTTACGGATCAGCGAATTACCCTTTCTTCGATGAATTACGCCAACTTGGAATCAACATAATTGCCTTTGAAAGTGATACTAGCTTAGCTTTCTCCTCCAAAAAGAAAAGAGGTGTGAAGCATGAGTAAATCAGACAGTGGTCATTTCAAGGGTACAACCGGGAAACAAATAGCTGCTTCTATGTCCCTAAAGCAAAACAATTATGATATAATGGTTGCGTCAAGATACGACCTTAGAGAGCATCCTACAAAGTATAAACAGTTAGGTTCAAAGAAAGCTAAACAAATACGTGAGAAGATCATAAACCGAACTGCAACAAAATCAGAGTATAAAAGATTATCGTGGAATGTTCGATTAGATAAACGTCGAAATAGTGCAATTGACAATTTTTGGAAAGAAGAACGTATTCGTATAATAAAGGGACTCAAAACTACCCGCAATTGGTCTGCAAAGCAAAGAGAAGATATTCTTAACAAAAGACAGCCTAAATACAAAGGAAAGACCATGCACAGCCATCACCTTTATAGCGTAGCCAAGTATCCTCACTTGGCTAACGTGAGTAAATTCATACATCCAGTTACACAATATGAGCATCTATATGGATATCACGGTGGTAGTTACAGAAATTCTTTGCCCGGCAAACCAATAAAAAACATCAAAGAATTCTAAGGAGGTATAAACTATGGACACTATTGGTCTTAAAGTAATATCATACAATTCAATTGCGAAGGTTATTAGCATCCTCCGCAAATATACAAATGCTTCTATGGCTGACATTAAATCGGCTATAGAACAAGGCAATCTCGCTTATGAGCAGAGTTACTTCGATCATTCGGGAGTAAGAAAAGTACGAAAATGCTATGACGAACTTGCGAAAGCCGGTATTACATGTGAGATCTATGATGAGCTTGATGAAGTTATTTCTCGCGAAATTCTGTCTAATCTTATAAATTCACAGAGATATACTGAAATGGAAGTCCGCGCGCAAGTTGACGCCGAAGTCGGCGACGACGAGGATGATGATATTTAACATCATTACTTATCAAATAACAAACCCGCCCAAGAATGTCAATCACCAAAATAATATTCTCTGTCATTGACATTCCCGGACGGGTTTGTTCTATGTTAATCAAATGCCACTTAAGGATAAGTGTCCTTAATCCAATATTTATTTTTTAGAATTTTGTCGATTAAGGGGATTCTCTAACTTTTAAAACTATAACTATATTCTTTTTTTATTCCTCTTTATCGAATGATTTATAAAAATCATCTCCTATAACATATCCCTGCTCTGAATCTCTTAATATCATACGTATTGCATCAATAATTGTTGTTTTTCCAGAAGTATTCTCGCCTACAAGAATATTTAAACCTGGATTCAATGATATTATAGATTTTTCTCTGCAATTTTTATAACCATCAATTTTCAATTCTGAAATATGCATACCATCACCTTTTTCCTTGTTTACCTACAATCATACTTTCATCAAATTTAGTATCTTCTCAATAATTTTTTGCCCATTATAAAAAACTCAATAATGACTTTTCTCATACCCCCAATTAGTTATTTCTAAAAATATATAAGTGGAGACACATATATATGCCCCTCCACTCGTTGCTAATTCTCCAAATATTAATTTTTTAAGTACCTCTCTAGTTCTTCAACAAGTTCATATACCCTTGTTGCTGGAACCATTGCCGACATACTCGTAACACCACTATCAAGAAATTCTTGATACATTTTTCTTGCTCTCTTCTTTGCATTCTCCAAAGAACCCTTTTCATTCAAGATTTCAAATAAATCTTCTCTAGTCTTAGAATATTCAAAATATGTGTTTAGTTTTTCAATATATTGCTTTCTACCATTATTTGCATGATAATCCTCAAAGTATAATAAAAACCATAATTCAATACTCTCATTGGACCATGCCACAGACATTTCATGGGACTTCCTTGCCTCTGCCTCAAATTGAGTATTATCAAAGTTATATAAAGGGAAATCGTCTTTATCATACATTAGCCAGAATTTCTTATAATGACTCCATTCTCCATTAGTTATCTTTTTGTCTACAAATCTTATTAGTCCTTGTGTATTCCTACCTGTTCCATACACAGCTATATGAGGTTCTTTTGTCAAATTTTTATATTTGTCATTGACTTTTTTAACGAGCCCATTGATATATAAAGGTTCAGTCTTTATACCTTCACTTACTATCATTGTATAAGGTGGAAGAATATTCATAGAATCCATTTTGCTTGCTTTAGATTTCATTTTTTCTTCCATTTTCTTTATATCGCTCTTTTTCTTTGGCTTTAAACTCAATCAACTACCTCCCAATTTACTAATTTTTTAAAGTATGGATCCGCTCCATATCGTCCTTCTAAATATTGTTTGCTATAATTTTCGTCATTACGTGGTTTACTTCCACCTTCCTTTCGAAAATCTACTAAAGAATATAGTACAGACTCATCATAGGCATTGATTGCAGAAAACCATATTTCATCTCTTCTGAATACATCTTTACTCATAGTTGTTAAATCATGAGAAGTAAAAAGTAATTGAGATGTTCCCTTATTAATGCTTCTATTGCTGAATAATTCAATAATCTTACGAAGAAGTAACGGATGCAACTTAGCATCCAACTCATCGATTAAAAACAAGCAATTGCGATCTATTCCATTTAACAAAATCGGAATAATACTTATAATTTTCTTTGTACCACTTGATTCCTCAGAAAGTCGTAAAGTCTTTATCTCTCCAGATGACAAAAGGTGTATTGTATATATTTCCTCAATTGAACCATCATCATTATATTCAACTTTTATATCGCAGATGTCTATTCCCATTGACTGTAATACATTACATACTCTTGACTTGTCATTTTCAATTTGTTCAACAAATATTCTTCTATCTAAATTAGGCTTATCGTAGTTTAATACTTTTATTTGCAAAAAGAATCTAATAACTCTATCTACAACATTAATATTCTTAAACATAGAAATGTACGATAAGAGCGGTAAACTTTCATTCATATTTTCTAAGTCTACACTTTCTAATTGTTCACAAAGGTACACTCCTTCTTCATCTCGTTCAAAAATTGCTTCTATTTCGCCTGCATTCTCCATATACAGATTCTCAACTAAAATTTCTTCCTGATTGATTTCAAACTCATAGCGATATTTACAGTCATCAACTTCAAATAAAATACTATATTTTGTTGGATTATTAATACTTTCATTATCCCATTTATAGTATGATGAATAAGTATGAATATCTTTTAAACTTTCACTTAATTGCTCTATAGAAGCTTCTCCTAGTTCTTCGTTCTTTTTTTTCATAAAAGCCAATTGAAGAAGGGGCTGTAAAACAATCCTTCTTAATTCATCAATTGCCATAATTACGCTACTTTTCCCACCACCATTTGGTCCATATATTGCACAAACAGGTAAAATACCTTCACGTTCATTTAGTCTTATAAGAGTATCCTCAAATTCATTAATAGGTTTCGCAGTAAAATCGATACTCGCCTCATGTTTATATGAACGATAATTTTCAAATGTAAACTCATAAATCATAAATCATTTCCTCCGTGAGATTTTTTCTCATACATATTATATACCACACATAAGCAAATCATTCAATATATTGTGAGAAAAAATCTCACGATACCTAGTTTCCAGTATATTATGCCAATATAAACGAATACTTTTCATTTTAGTAAGTTATCTCTATCTTTAGCAATCTGGACTTTACTTACGACTTTCGTTAAATAGTCGTAAGTGCATTTCATTCAATAACTATATTATTATCTGATACTAAAGCATAGAATCATTTATCTATTCAATCACATATATTTTCGTCAGAAAATTTATATATTTTTTCTGACGAAGATTACATAAACACTTATCTAAACCTAAAACAATAGTACAATAAAAAATAGCAGCAAATCACTGTGTAAAACAGAAATTACTGCCATTTTTATTTAAATAATTTTCCTTATATATAATTACATCCAAGGCTCTCAAATTCTGCCATAGCTATTAGGCAACTATATCAATTCTTCAAACTATGTAAAACCTGTG
>JAILRH010000096.1 GCA_024698345.1 Lachnospiraceae bacterium
ATTCTTATATACTTATTTACAGATATTGGGCCTAAAAGTATTAATATATTGATAGGAATGGCAGTATTTGAATGCGTTTATTTAATTATTTCAACAGTAGCATTATTTTATAAAAAATGATATATTAGTCGTTTGTTGAGTTTTTTTACAAACTAAGAAGATGAATATGTCATTCTGTTATTATTATAAAGAGGTATCCACGGTAATTTCAATTATTTGAGTTGCTGTGGATATCTTTTTTATATTGGGAGGATAATTTCACATCTGATCTGTAAGGCAGAAAAAACTTGACGAATCAGGTACAATAATGTATCCTAATACAAAAGTCTTTACAACTGACAAGACAGTTGTAAAGAAATACAGTAAAATTGAAAAATCAAAAGAAAAAAATATTTTACTGAAGTAATTCCATTAGTAGTAAATGCAAGATTGATAGATAGTCGGTCTTGAATAGGAGGAGTTTATGAAGGAATACATAACAAAGTTAAAGAAAGAAAACAACGCAATCATATTGGCACATTACTATGTGGACAAGGAAGTTCAGGATGTAGCAGACTACATCGGAGATTCTTTCTATCTTGCAAAGGTTGCCAAGGAGACTGATGCGAAAAAGATTATTTTTGCAGGTGTTGAATTCATGGGAGAGAGTGCAAAGATTCTCAATCCGGGTAAGAGAGTATTTATGCCGGATGCATCTGCAGATTGTCCTATGGCACATATGGTTACAGAGAAAGAAATTAAAGAAAAAAGGGAGCAGTATGATGACCTGGCTGTTGTGTGTTATATTAACTCCACTGCAGATATAAAGACATTATCAGATGTTTGTGTTACAAGTGCAAACGCTGTAAAGATTGTAAAGAATCTTCCAAACAAGAATATATTCTTTATCCCTGATCAGAACCTTGGAGATTATGTAAGAAGACAGGTTCCTGAGAAGAACGTTATGACAAATGACGGTTTCTGCCCAAGACACCACATCATGACAAAAGAAGATGTGTTAGCGGCAAAAGACAGACATCCGGGTGCAAAGGTAGCAGTTCATCCTGAGTGCAAACAGGAAGTAAGAGAAGAGGCAGACTACATTGGAAGTACATCTGGAATTATCAAATATGTACTTGATACAGATGCAGAGGAATTTATTATCGGTACAGTTGACGGCGTGTTCCCATGTATTGAGGAGCAGGCTCCAAACAAGAAGTTATTTAAAGTAATGGAAGAGCAGGTTTGTCCAAACATGAAGAAAGTAACACTTGAGAAGATTGTAGATGTTCTTGAGAATGAGACAAACGAAGTATTTTTGGATGATGAATTTATTAAAAAAGCACTTTCACCGTTAGAGAAGATGCTAGAGTTAGCAAAATAGGAGAAAGCCTATGAAGACAGATATATTTATAGTAGGAACAGGATGTTCCGGTTTGTATATGGCACTCAATCTGCCAAAAGATATGAACATCCTGATGATTACAAAATCAAAAATAGAAGAGAGCGATTCATATCTTGCCCAGGGCGGTATGTGTGTCCTGAAAGATGAGAGTGACTACAATTGCTTTTTAGAAGATACTCTCAAAGCGGGACATTATGAGAACAATGTAGGTTCAGTGGAACTGATGATCAGAATGTCTCGGGAAGTTGTGAGGGACCTTGAAAAAGCCGGTGCAAGATTCCAAAAGAATCCGGATGGAAGCTTTGATTACACAAGAGAAGGCGCTCACAGAGAGAACAGAATAGTATTCCACGAGGACATTACAGGTGAGGAGATTACAAGTCACCTTCTTGCCAGAGCAAAGGAGAGAGACAACATCACAATTATAGAGTATGCATGTCTCAAGGATCTCATTGTTGAGAATAATAAATGTCTTGGCGGTATTTACGAAAAAGATGGCGAAGTGGTTGAGGTTTATGCAGATACTACAGTTCTTGCAACAGGTGGTATCGGAGGAAAATATAAACGCTCAACAAACTTCAGACACCTGACAGGTGATGCCATTGACCTTGCAGAAAAATACAATATTACAACAGAACATCTTGATTATGTTCAGATTCATCCAACCACACTTTTCTGTGAACAGGATGAGAGAAGTTTCCTCATATCTGAATCAGTAAGAGGGGAGGGAGCATTGCTCTATGACAAAAACGGAAACAGATTTGTTGACGAACTTCTTCCAAGAGATTTGCTCACACAAAAAATCAGAGAGCAGATGGAAAAAGACGGAACAGAATTTGTTTACGAAGATTTAAGACCAATTCCTGCAGATGAACTTAGAGAACACTTCCCACACATTGTAGATTACTGCAAGGAAAAGGGATATGACGTTACAAAAGAATGTATTCCTGTAGTTCCTGCCCAGCACTATTTCATGGGTGGAATTAAGGTTGATTATGACAGCCACACTTCAATGGATAATCTCTATGCAATTGGGGAGACAGCCTGCAACGGCGTACATGGAAAAAACAGATTGGCAAGTAATTCATTATTAGAGAGTCTTGTGTTTGCAAAGAGAGCAGCAAGACGTGTAAAGAGAGAAAGAATAAAGGAGAAAAGTATGTTTGACAGTGCAACACTCAGATTAAATGTAGATCCACTTATTTTAGGAGCCCTTAAGGAAGATATCACAAGCGAGGATGTTTCAACAAACAGTGTTATGCCTTATCCAAAAAAAGGACAGGTTGAGCTTATTTGTAAGGAAGACGGAATAATCTGCGGATTACAGGTATTTGAAAGAGTATTTACACTTTTAGATGAAGCAACAGAAGTTGAGTTCTTTGTTAAAGACGGAGATGAAGTTAAGAAAGGTGAACTCCTTGGAAAAGTAACAGGTGATATTAAGGTTCTTCTTTCAGGAGAGAGAGTTGCCCTTAACTATCTTCAGAGAATGTCAGGTGTGGCAACATACACAAACAAGACAGCAAAGCTTTTAGAGGGAACAAATATCAAACTTCTCGATACAAGAAAGACATCACCTAATAATAGAATTTTTGAGAAGTATGCAGTAAGAATCGGTAATGGAAACAATCACAGATATAACTTGAGTGACGGTGTATTGTTAAAGGATAATCACATCGGTGCAGCAGGCGGAGTTAAAGAAGCTGTTCAGATGGCAAAAGAGTATGCGCCATTTGTTCGTAAAATCGAAGTGGAAGTTGAGACATACGATATGGTTGTTGAAGCAATTGAGGCAGGAGCTGACATTGTAATGCTTGATAACATGACACCTGAGCTTCTCGACAAGTGCATCAAGTTTATTGACAAGAGAGCGGAAATTGAGATTTCAGGAAATGTAACAAAAGAGAATATCGAGATTCTCAAAAACTATGATGTAGATTACATTTCAAGCGGAGCTCTCACACATTCTGCACCAATACTTGATTTATCACTTAAGAACTTGCATCCGATTGAGTAGTCACCGAACGTTGAATGGTAAATTGGTAGGAAGAGCTATGGTGAAATGAAAATGGAGGCAATATGACAGGAGAAGAGAGAAGAACTGCAATAATTGAATTATTAAAATGTAGTGATGAACCTTTATCAGGTACATATATAGCCAAACAATTAAATGTATCAAGACAGATTATCGTTCAGGACATGGCTTTACTTCGTGCAAAAAACCAGAACATTCAGGCAACGCATAAAGGATATATTATTGATAAATCCGGATTGTGTCAGAGAGTGTTTAAGATGAAGCACGAGGAGGAAGATATCAGAACAGAACTTGATACAATCGTAGATCTCGGTGGAGCAGTTATTGATGTATTTGTATATCATAAAGTATTCAATGTTATCAGAGCTGAACTAAACATACGATCGAGACGTGATGTAAATAAGTACATGGACCAGTTAGAATCCGGAGTGTCCACAACACTTTGGAAAGTGACGGACGGTTATCACTATCACACTGTTGTAGCAGACAGTGAAGAAATATTAGATGAGATACAGACAGCACTTGGAAATCTGGGATTTCTTGCAAAACTGCAGGAATATGAACCGGTGGATTTCTGGGGACAGGATAAATAAATTAGGTAATTGCGGAACGAGCTTAGCGAGTTTCGCAATTACCTAATTTTTATGTTTTATCTTATATCAATATTAATTACAATTGTATGTTTATTTCTTGGTTCGGTAAACGAAATTTTTTATGGAATTGCCTTTATATGTCTTGGAATAACAATTATAACCGCCGTTGTTTCTGGTTATGTCGCAAGCTCAGTGGTAATGCCATCATTAATAGATGACAAGCATACAACTTTATGTTAAAATTTTAAACCGACGTGATTTTTGTTTTTTTAGACGATAGTTTTAAATGGCTTTGAAAAAATCACTGTATTTATGAGGAGGATTATTATGAACAAAACAGACAGATTATTGAAAAAAGTCGCTTGTCTTGCCTTGTCTGTAACGATGCTGGTTGGCGGAAACTATGGTACAAGTAAGGCTGAAGAAATTAACATTGCAAATGGAGAATGGAAATCATTCTCAATATGCACAATGGAGGATCATGCTACAACATGTGAAAGCAATCGTTGTTGGAGACATCGATTAGAAAATATGGGATTTGTATACGGCGAAGATTTTCGTACTGAGGGATCCATCAAGCCTGAAAATAACAAAGTAGGACAGTTTGAATTTGATGTAGTAAGCACAGGATGGGATGGGGAGTACTCAAGTAATGGTACTCTCATTGCTAACAATCCTTATGGCTTGACGGCAACAGTCAATGGAATCAGAGTTGAACCTGGAAAGAAATATACATTTACATATGAAATCATTGGAAAATTAAAAAACGAAAAAGTATCTGTAAAGCATATAGGAACATATGTTAGAGATGGTTATAATTCACTTCAATTAGGAGAGTGTGAAAATATCACAGAAGATGGAATGACAGAACTTGCATTTGGTGAGGCGCAGGTAGTAAAAGCTTCATTTGTAGTACCAGAGGACAGTGAAGGTGTGATTGATCTTCAGTTGGCCATGGGATCTTTTCTGTTGGATTATCCGAATGAAGTAGATCTTTCAGGAACTGTATATGTTCGTGATTTTAGCATTGTAAGCAATGATAATCCGGAGCAGAATATTGTTACTAAAAAATGGAAATCATTCTCAGTATGTACAATGGAAGATCATATTGCCGGCGAAGAAAAAATGTGTTGGAGACATACATTAGAGGCACAGGGATTGCAATATGGTTCAGATTTTGCAACAGAAGGATCAATAGACAAAGGCATTGTTACATCGAGCTCATTTGACTTTGATGTCGTAAATACAGGTTGGGACGGTGAATATTGGGCAGAACAGCTCGTTGGCGATAACCCATATGGATTAAAAGCTTACATGGAAGGCATGAGCGTTGATTCTAATGCAAAATATGAAATGAGTTTCAAAATCAGTAGTACATTAGAAACATCAGATGGCAAAGTTAACACTAAGCATGTTAAAGCTGAAATAGTAGATAACAAAACCAAAAAAAAGATTCCTTACACAAGTTTTGATAATATTTCAGCTGATGGGTTGTTAGCCCTCGAATATGGAAAGACAATAGAGGTCAAGGCTGGCTTTGTAGTACCTGAAAGTGATGTGGATACTATCGATTTCCAACTTGCTATGGGTGCTTTATTATATTCATTCCCTGAAGAATTAGTACTTGCCGGAGAGGTTCGTGTTAGAGACTTTAAAATTGTAAAAGTTTCTGATTTTGATAAGGAAACAGATACAAACAAACAGGAAACAACAACAGCGCAGAATACAGATAAACAGGAAACAACAACAGCGCAGAATACAGATAAACAGGAAACAACAACAGCGCAGAATACAGATAAACAGGAAACAACAACAGCGCAGAATACAGATAAACAGGAAACAACAACA
>JAILRH010000105.1 GCA_024698345.1 Lachnospiraceae bacterium
CTATAATATCTTGCATTCAAATAATATAATCCCGTCAGTTCATCATATACTCCACTTGTATAACATATTTCATTATAAAAATCTGCATCGCCATACTTCGCCGTTGTTCCATAATCATTGTACTGATAACTAACCACTCCATTTCCGGATTCATTAACAATATTCGTTACACTAGTTTCAATGTCCTTGTTATAGAAGAATGCGTGCTGTCCATTATTGTCTCTTTACAATTTAATTTGGAATATACTCCGTTGCATTTGCAACAAACTAGAGCAACTTTTACATTTTAATTTGGGACCAAGCATTCAACCATTCTTTTCGCATCCACTACTTTTTACATTTTAAAATGGAATAAGATTAGTCCGTTGTGCCAAATTCGAATTAATCCATAATAAGACAAGGTATATTGTTATTCCTCTTTTTTTAAAAAAACAGGAATAAATTTTGCATTTTTTATGCGCTCAGTTATATAACTATATAATTCCGGACTAACAAGCATAACTTGATTTCCATAATAATATTCTCTAGATGCAACGACTGGTGAATCTTCAAACGGTATATTTTCTAGAACATAAAAGTCACAAAATTTGTCTGTACTTTGTTTTTCTTCTGCATTAATTGTCCCACAATAATTACATAATTCATATGTATAATTATCATTATATAGGTGTATTTCCTTTTCACCATACACTCCATATGCAAATGGCTGTTCTGATTTTTTTGAATATATCGGTCTAAAACCTTTCTTCAAAAAATCATTCGTTATATTTTCGTACATTTTTTTGAAATCTCATACACTTCATCAATTTGTTCCCCGCATTTCACTAACAGTTCTTCATTGCTTAGTTTTTTACTTTTTCCACTTGGGCTTACGATAAGTTTTTCACTCATTTTAGTATTCCCGCATTTGTTGCAAATTTCTACATGTGTTAAATTGTCATCTCCATACTCTTTTATTTGAATTTTATCAAACTTTGGTATGAAAGCTACTGCCCGATTCAATTCTTCCTTTGAATACTCAACCTTAAAGTGCGATACTCTCTCTAAATCATAGAGTTAGATTTTCACAATGATTTATTTTTTTGCAGTTTCAGCTTGCTCAAATAAAGAATTTAATTTTTGAAAATATCATTAACATCTATCTCTGATACCTTTTCTTTATAAACTTTTTGATTAAATTCTATACTATTATCATTTTTAACTGTAAAAATATAAATATTTATTCCTCTTTTATCCATTACAGAAAAAATAATTTCCTTATAGTTATCATTATCTAAATCATAAACCCCAACTTCATAATAGTTACTTTTTATAGGCATTCCATAATCATCTGTTATTTTCTCTGAAATATCTTCACTACTCATTACATCAAAAATAAAATTATCATTTTTATCTAAAACATAAATATTCATTCCATTAGGACTCCCTTTTTTCATGATAATTTTCAGTATTTTATTTTTGGAAATAATCATTTTTTTCTCTATACTTTTCATGTGTAATAATGAATCCCCATCCTTTGCCACATAATCATCACAATTCATAATATTATGTATATGCTTATTTGTCACTGCTTTTTTACCACCATCATTGTTTTTAATTAACTCATTTTTCGAGCACCCTACAAGATAAGTTAACATTATTATTACAAATAGATATATAATTTTCTTCATAATTAACTCCTTTACATGTCAAATAACTATTAAATTTAATCATTTTAGTTTCCAAAAAGATATGACGTCTAATACTGCTCTTGCGTAATTAGGATCTGTTGCATATCCATTTTCTTGTAAGGAATATGCCCATTCATTTATTTTATTTTTTGATGGTTTATAGTCACTTTTTAATAGTTTTGCGTGTGCTATCAATGCTCCATTATAGTTCTTATATTTTGCAAATTTGGCATCAATACTAATATATCTTCCATTTACATATTCTTTAGTTTTCGCTACAACATAGTTTTGACCTTTTTTTGCTTTAATTCCGAATATATTATAACTATTTTTATTAGTATTTTTATCTCTTATAACTGTCTTTCCATATCCAGACTCTATACACGCCTGTGCAGTTATTATTGCCGCTGGTATTTTATAAGCCCATTCCATTTTTAGAGCCTTATTATAAATCTTAACAACAAATTTTTTCTTACTTTTTTCAACATTTATTCTTGCTAAATCCGATATTTTTATTCTCTTTTTCATTATTTTTCTATATGCTGCATATTGTTTAAATACATATCCCGTTGCACACACACCTACTATAACCACAGCATTATGTCCACTTGGATCCACATAATTAATTGGATTCTCTCCGCAATAAGCATATAAATTCCACGTTGCGTAATCTTCTTGTTCTCCCCTATAACTGTCTTGAGACATAAATCTTTGGTCATCAGGGCTATAATATCTTGCATTCAAATAATATAATCCCGTCAGTTCATCATATACTCCACTTGTATAACATATTTCATTATAAAAATCTGCATCGCCATACTTCGCCGTTGTTCCATAATCATTGTACTGATAACTAACCACTCCA
>JAILRH010000159.1 GCA_024698345.1 Lachnospiraceae bacterium
CGAAAACGAAGAGTTACCATTTCAATAAACAACACTCCCACGGAGCAATCCGTGGGGAATTAAAAAATATGGAAAATAAAATGCCGGTAATTATGGAAAAATAATTGCCAAAATTTATGGAAAAGTACTTGCCATTTACAAAAAAGTACATTAAATCACCTTAAAGGTCAAATGAGCCTTAATGATGCGATTATAGAGGCATCATTTGGAGGTGATGATTGTGGGCAGAAGTAAAAAAACTCAATTTAAAGATACAAGAGCAAGTGTAAGCGGTAAAGATTATTTTGGAACTATTTATGATGGAATGTGCAGAAGTGAAACTTATCGCAAATTACATATAGGAGCAAAGCATTTCTACACATTATGCAGAGTGCAATCAAGATCATCTCATGGAAAAGCATGTTTATATAAACACGCTAAAGAGTGGGGAACAAATTACAATGAAAACTATTTTGTATTTCCTGCTTCACATTTGGAAATGTATGGAATTGAACGCTCAAATGCTCACAAGTATTTTAAAGAATTACAAGAGGCAGGATTTATAAGAAAAGTAGAATGCAATAAGCATATTCACAAAGTAAATGTTTATGAATTCTCTGATAAATGGAAAAAGTCAGATTAAATATTTTCTTCTGCACATGTGAAATAACATAATGTTATATGAGATATAACAAAAATATAGAATGATTGTATTATGTTGTATCTCATATAACCAAAAGGAGACTTTTTCTAAATAAATGTTATATGACGTGTGCTGATTATAAATATCACCATAGGTGATGCTTTTTTGAATATTCTAATGTTTCTATTTTTAATATTTAATAATAGCAAAGGTCATAGATAATTGGAGGTGTAAAATGGCTAAAACTATTTCTGATGAAATCATAATATCTGCATTAATAAGCAATGGAACAATAAAAGCTGCTGCCAATTCTATTGGAGTCACCGAACGAACTATTTATGACAGGATGAGCAGCGGAGAATTTAAAGCATTATATAAGAGTGTAAAAGCGGATGTAGTAAGAAAAGCAGTATTTGAATTGAATAATCAAATAGGGGCAGCGGTTGAAACTATAGTTACAATAATGCAGGATCAGGAAATAAACCCTGCTATTAGACTACAAGCGGCACAAACGATATTGAATAATGCTAACAAATTTGCAGAAAGATTGAATACTGATGAAAATAGAGTTTCGGAAGAAAAAGAAAAAGCAGTATTTTCATTATTTGAATTTTAATAATTAAGTTGATGAAAATTCAGAGATATTCACTTTTTTTCATATAAGGGGGAGGGGGAGTTACGATAAATGAAAAGAAAAAGGAGCAATACACAAAAGGCATTAGAGCTATTCAATAGAGCTTTAAAAGGGGATGTTGATGCATTCACCAAAATAGTGGAAATATTAAAAGATGATGATATTGAGATAAAAGGAGATAAAAATGGCAAAAACAAGTAAAGTTTTAATTGAAGAAAAAAGAAAAAATGAGTTTGAATATCAAATGATGCGACAAATATTACTTGATATTGCAAGTTCAGAAAAAGCAACTAACAGTATAAAACTTGATGCTATCAAGACTATTATTGATCTTGATAGATGGGGAGTACCATTGCCAAAGGGATGGTATTAGTCATAATAACAAAGTTAATAAGTAGGTAAAACCGCAACGTTGAGCATTATTCTTTACTATTTAATCGATAGTCTATTGCCTTTTTAATGTAACCGTTGACGGTTTCTCCTGATTTTTCAGAAGCTTCTTTTATTTCTTCATATTTTGTCATTTGAACATCAAGCGGAATTCTCTTAATATGTTTTTTTGCATATTCTAAAGAGTATTTTTTTTTGTTTTCAAGTGCTTTTTCAGATAATGGCATAATTTGTATTCTCCTTTTTGATAATTTGAATAGATAAAAACTATATGCCAATAATAACATATTTGATTGAATACGTACATAATAAATAGTATTGCTTTATTAATACGTACGTAGTAATATATAAGTATAAAGACAAACACATTAGTTATTTGATGTTAGTATCAGGAGGTGTTTATAATGGCAAGATTAGGAGCAGGAGTCAGAAAAAGAGATGATGGAACGCTTGAAAAAAGATTTACCATTAATGGAAAGAGATACTCTGTATATGGTAAAACATCAAAGGAGATTGTTCAAAAAGAACAGGAATTAAGAAAAAAGATAGAGTTGGGTATATATACACCAAATAGAAATATAACGCTTGATGGTTATTTTAAAGAGTGGATTGAGGCTAAAAGAAACTCTATTAAGGGAAGTACTTTGAAAACACACATTAGTTATTACAACAAGCATATATCTATTAAATTAGGGAAAAGAAAAATACAACAAATTGAGCGTAGAGAAATTATTAATTTTCAAAGTGAGTTGGTGAAAACTCTATCTGTAAGTACTGTTAATTCGATAATTAAAACATTGAAAATGATATTGTATGATGCAATTAATGATGAAATTATAGTAAAAAATCCTGCTGAAAATATTAAGGCAGTAAAGGAAACAGGGAAAAAGGCAACAGAAACATATCATAGAGCATTGACGGAAGAGGAGCAAAGAGCATTTATGCAAGAAATAAAAAATGATTATTATTATGAATTTATTGCAATGCTTCTTTGTAGTGGGATGAGAAGTGGAGAGGCAGCAGCTTTGACATGGAATGATGTAGATTATGAAAAGAATGTTATTCATATCACTAAAACTGTAACTTTTACAGAAAAGGGAGTATTGATAGTTGGGGACTCTCCAAAAAGTGATGCAGGAAAAAGAGATATTCCAATAAATGATACAATAAAGAGCGTTTTACAAAGGCAACTTGCAAAGATGGGAAACATTGTACCAATGAGAAATAATAATATATTTGTATCAGTATATGGAGGGTTGATTTATAGTCATGCAATTAATAGAGCAATATCTGATGCTTTAAAAAGGTTAGAGAAAAAAGGAATACATATAGATCACTTTACCGCTCATGCATTAAGAGATACATTCGCAACAAGATATATTGAGCAAGGAGGACAACCACAAACGCTGAAAAATATTTTAGGTCATAATAGTTTGGCAATGACAATGGATTTATATGCACATGTACTTCCAAATACAAAGCAAAAAGAAATGGAAAATCTGAAAATATCAATTTGATATAGAGAGGGGCAAAAGTAATTGCCTCTCTCTATTTGATTTACAGCAACGAATACCCCAACCTATACCCCAAAGTGTACCCCATTTTTATGGGGTATAAATAATTGTAAGATGAAACATAAAAGTATATAATAAATTATTTGACATTAGACTATAATAATATTTAAAGGTGAAAAAAGCAGATAATTTTTTATGATGAAAAAAGATGAAATGTCAATTTTTCTACTACAGGTGTAATGACAAATGGAAAAATATGTGTTATAGTTGGTCTGTACCAAAAAAACGAGCATATGATAAAATAATCAGGAAAGGAGAAATTTATGTTTAATAGCAATAACAATACTTATCATAACGTATATAGAAATAGAGTGGCTATGCATCATAACAAACATTATGTGCATGGTTATGTTACAGTGCTCGCATATGAGATAAGTGATTTGCAAAAGAAACATGAATTTTGCTGATTATTATACTATAGATTATTTGTAGTTATATCAATCATTGAACCGCTTATCTTTTATGGGGTAGGCGGTTTTTTTATTTGCTTTTCAGTTTATATTTTAAGCCGGAGAAGAAAATATAATTGGAACATATTAGATTAGCCGCCTAATCAAAGATACATTTTTTACTTATTAACAAAAAACAGTATGATGATTTAATGGAGGAGAAAAGTATATGTTTACAATGCCAACAATTGATATGATAGGAACAGGAAATAATATAAAAGATTTAAGAAAGAAAGCAGGTCTGTCCGTAAGGGACATTCAGGACATATTCGGGTTTGCCACTCCGAATGCAATCTACAAGTGGCAGAAGGGGGACACATTACCAACAATCGACAATTTAGTTGTACTTTCAACAGTACTTGGCGTTTCGGTAGATGAAATAATAGTAGTAAACTCACAGGTTGAGATGAGAATTGGAGCGTAATTCATATAAAGACTAACCTACAATCCAAGTAGTGTTTTCTATAATTTATTTAGTAAAGAGGAATAATCAGCAATCTTAATAGAAACAATTAATAATATTAAGGAAACTACAAATATCGAGAGTTTTCTTGAATTATTATATGTGTATTTGTATAATGGATAAGAAAAAATACTATTAGGGAGATTGTGGGATGTTAAAACAAATAGGAAGAATGATTAAGAAGTAGATGCCTCCGCTAGATTGCAGAAATGCGCAGAGGTGTTCTTGAAATAAAAAGACTGTTGCACTAACTTATGATAATATCATCGGTGCAACAGTCTTTTCTTATTATAATCTATCCAAATGCATAACATTTACAAGTAACATCAATGCCATGCCGTAATATGTTATAACGGCAACCAAGTCGTTCATTGTTGAGATAAGTGGACCTGACGCAACTGCCGGATCAACTTTTAATTTTGTGAATACAATCGGTACCATGGCTCCCACAAAGCTTGAGATAATCATGGCAACCCAAAGTGCACATCCGATACAGCCTGACATTGCAAAGGCATAAGGAAATGCAAAACCTTTGATGAAGTGGATGTACATTCCTGTTACAAACAGTGAGATTAATCCAACAATCAATCCGTTACAAAAACCGATTCTGATTTCTTTGAAAACAAACTTAAACTGCTGTGATGAGGTCAGTTCTTCATCCATCAGTACACGAATGGTAACAGCAAGTGTCTGTGTCCCTACGTTTCCAGACATGCCAAGGATAACTGATTGGAAAAATACTATAGTAGGAATTCCTGCTATAACGCCCTCAAATGTTCCGGTTACTGTGGCAACAATCATGCCAAGAAATAAGAGAACAATCAACCATGGAGTTCTCTTTTTGAGACTGGCAAGAAGTGGTTCTTCCAAATCTTCCTCTTCACTAAGACCGGCGAGCCTTGCGTAGTCTTCACCCATCTCTTCGTCGACGATTTCTGTCATGTCCTGAGATGTGATAACTCCCAGGATGTGTTTGTCCTGGTCTAATACAGGAATGGAATCCTCCGAATAGCCCTTTAATTCTTCGATTACATCATCGATGTTTTCGTGATCATAAACAAAAGGATAAGATGTGGTAACCAGAGTTTCCATATCCACGTAATCTCTTGCAACAATCAAATCTGTCAAATCAATGGCACCGTAGAATGTATCATCATCTTTTAACACATAAAGTGTAGAAATGTTGTCATTGTTCTCAGCTTGGCTTACCATACTCTTCATGGCCTGTCTGATGGTAAGTCCAAGTTTCAATGTGACAAAGTTGGTAGTCATCTTGCTACCGATTTCGTCACTGTTGTATGATTGGATAAGATCGATGTCTTCTCTGGCCTCATCTTCCATCAACTGAATAAGAGCTTCACTCTTTTCATCTTCTAGTTCTTCGAGAATGTCAACGGCGTCATCAGCTTCCATGTTCTCTAAGATGTCAGCTGCAACTTCTTCGTCTAATTCTTCGATAAATTCTTCAGGATCATCGAGATATGCAAAAATTTCTGATACACTCTCAAGACCAAGAATCATATATAACTTTTTACGTTCTTTGCTGTCCAGTTCTGATAATACCGCAGCGATATCATTTTCGTGATAATCGCTCAGCAAATCCTTTTTCTCGGCAGCAGATTTGTCGCTACGAATGAGTTCGATAATCTCTTTTTCATAATCGACTCTTTCGTTTTCCAATAATTCTGTGCTCATTATAATCTCCCTTCTTCACATAATCATGCGTTATTATTTACCGTATTTGTATATTAAAAAATCTTTGGTAAATAATGAGAGGGCGTACTTATAATGAAAATTATATCAATAAAAATGAAATGGAATCACAGCGAATGCAATATTTTCATTGATATAACTTTCATTGTTAAAATATCGCCCGAGACTGTCGCCACTATCCATTTCATTCACCTCTTTTCTTCCTAAATTATATGTAAGATTGGAATAATTGTTCTAATATACTTTGAAATTACTCCAAAAAACATTGTAACAGAAGTTTTGATGAAATGCTACTACATACTTGGGTGAAAATATCGTTGATATGAAGAAGTCATTTGTCATTTTTTATGCTTATTATTGATTACATATGTCATCTGTGATTATACGAATGGTAATGATATAATTTAATTGCAATTTGAAATTACCGGCCGGGAATGAATGAAAAAACCAATTTACAATACTGATTTTTGGAGGTTATCTTATGCTAAAAAGAATTAAAATTATTTTACCTATATTATTAGTAATGTTGTTATCAGGTTGTGGTGTAAATAAATATAAAGTTAATAATCCTTTAACAGAAAAGGAAATAATTAAATATGTTCAAAATGTAATATACAAAGAATACGGAGATGAAACAATAGTAAAAATTGTGAACAAGGAAGAAGAAATGGTAGGTACATTTTGGCTTGACGGATGGTCAAATTATAAACCTGTCAAAGGCGCTTATTCCTATGATGTTGAAATAATTAATAAGAATAATAAAGAATTAAAAGCAACAGGTACTTATGAAGATGGATACGCAAAATACGATAAGAAATATGGAAAATTTGTAACACCACATTCTTTTACAAGCGATTATAAAATTCAAAAAGGTTTATTTTTAATTAAGAAAGAATTTATTAGTGCTCTAGATGATAAATTTACTAAGTATTATATTTATAAGGATATTAGTGATGATGAAGAATATAACATATTTATTAATTCTTCAGATTATGATGAAATCAATGATTTGTTATCGGAGTTTAACAAAACAATTATAAAATATAGAGATTTAGCTTATACGAGTTATAATGTATACATATATAAAGATGAAAGTGTTTTCAATGAGACAAATTTTGATTTATACGAAAAATGGCCAAGAGATTATCGTGACCAAGAGAGGGGAGATACTATAGAAAAATTGGCAGGTAAAGAGGTAATTATAATTGGTTACGATGATAGTTTTAACTATGATTTATTTACTAGTAATGGTGCGTCTGCAGAAGGAATAGATGATGAGTATGTTGATTATAATACTTTTGAATATTTGGTTTTCTTTTGTAGCGCTGAACCGAACTCAGTTGATGATAATACTAGTCCGGATATGTATGTATTGGGGGTGAAATAATTGGAAATCCATCGGGAGTAATAGAACTTTCGGTGGATTCTTTGTCATATAGGGGTTGAGGTTATTGGCAAAATCTCATATAATTGAGTTTGATACTCAAAAACTGAATTTCCTGATGCTTCTATATAAATGAAGTACATAGATTAAAAAAAGATGTATAGATTAAATAAGGCGTACAGATTTTTGAGTGATATGTATGAATGAACAATTTTTACAAATAGAAGGAGATAAAAATGGATAACAAGAGAATTCGTCCGGATGAGAGACCGGTATTTCCAAAAAGAGCTGTTATAACAGGTGGTATGCCATATGGCAATAAGGCATTGCATTTTGGTCATGTGGGAGGAATGTTTGTCCACGCAGATACATTTGCAAGATTTCTTAGAGACAGAATCGGAAAAGACAATGTTATTTTCGTTTCAGGTACAGACTGCTACGGTTCACCAATCGTTGAGGCTTACAGAAAGCTTTGTGAGTCAGGATTTGATGGAACTATCGAAGAATACGTTATGGGAAATCATGAAAAGCAGAAGAAGACTCTTGAAGCTTATGGAATCAGCCCTAACTTATTTGGATCATCTGCATTTGGAGAGACAGGAGAGATGCACAAAAAAGTTTCGGAAGAGATTTTTAATACCCTCTACGATAACGGTTATTTAGAGAAAATGTCTACACCTCAGTTCTTTGATCCTGTAAAGAAGATATTTATAAACGGACGTCAGGTTGTCGGTAAATGTCCTATCGAGGGATGTTGCTCAGAAAAAGCATACGCGGATGAATGTGATCTTGGACATCAGTATTCTCCATCAGAACTTATTGATCCAATCAGTACACTTTCAGGAGAGAAGCCTGAGGTTAAGTATGTTACTAACTGGTACTTCTCACTTGATAAGTGCATGAATCCTCTGATTGACAGAATGAACTACTTAAAGAGAGAGACAAACACACGTAAATACGAAATAAAGGCTATGGAAGAGTTCCTTAAAGCTCCATGTATCTACGTTCAGAAGAAACAGATGGAAGATATAGATGCGGTTGAGGCAGCTTTCCCACAGCATGAGACTATAAATGAAGAAAAGAAACCGTCAGTTACATTTATCTTTGAGAATCTTGATGACAGAGATAAAGCGAGAGAAGTTCTTGACGGAATGAATATCCATTATCGTACAGGAAAGACTTTGGTTCCATTCAGACTCTCAGGAAATATTGACTGGGGTGTACCTGTACCGGACAAAGATGATGTTGAAGGACTTACTTTCTGGGTATGGCCGGAGTCACTCTGGGCACCTATTTCATTTACAAGATCATACCTTAAGAGCAAGGGATGTTCAGATGATGAATGGAAGAAATGGTGGGTTGATGAGGATGCATGCGTATACCAGTTCATTGGTCAGGATAACATTTATTTCTACGGATTAGCAGAGATGGCAATGTTTGCAGCAACTCATGTAAAAGCAAGTGAGAATATGGACATGGTCAATACTGTACTCCCACACATCGTTGCAAACAACCACGTTTTATTTATGGATAAGAAGGCAAGTTCATCATCAGAGATTAAGCCACCTATGGCAGATGAACTTCTTGAGTACTACTCACCTGAACAGCTTAGAATGCACTTCTTAAGTCTTGGGCTCTCTTCAAAGAGTGTTGGATTTAAGCCACAGGTCTACCTTCCTGAAGAAGAGAGAGAGGGAGTTGATCCGGTACTCAAAGATGGAAATCTTCTTACAAACGTATACAACCGACTTATCAGATCTTGCTTCTACTCATCACAGCAGTACTTTGACGGAGTTATTCCACAGGGAGAGGTTGATGAGAAGATTAAGAACATCTGTAAGGATGCAATATTAGAATTTGAGAGACATATGTACAATCATGAGTTCCACAGAGTAACTTATGTACTTGACAGTCTCATCAGAGATATAAACAAGCATTGGGCAAACAATATCAGAATGGCAGACAAAAATGATGACAACGAACTCAGAAGACAGATACTTGTGGACTGCTTCTACGGTGTTCGTGTAATTGCAGCACTTGTTCACCCAATCGCACCTAAGGGATGTGAGATGGTTCAGGAATACCTCAACGTAGGAGATAAGTTCTTTGATTGGAATTACATTTTTGATGATGTACTTTCATTAGTTGATGATCCTGAGAATCATAAGCTTAAGTTCTTAGAACCAAAGGTAGACTTCTTTGCTAAGCCTGCATGTCAGTTTGAGCAGAATTAAAAAATAGCGAATCAGGGATGATTGAGAAAATATTGTAAAATAAAAAAAGAGATGCAGACAGCGAGCATATCATTGTTTGCATCCCTTTTTTTTATCTGCGGTGAGCTAAGTGAAAAATAATCCTTGCAAAATAATCAATAATATTGACTTATTTTAATTATGAGTATACCATTAAAACGTTGTGTGAAAAAATTATATAGCAATAGGAGGAGAAAAATGAAAAAGTATTTTGGAAATATGAAAAAAATAATCAGCATATTTCTTGTGTTGACGTTAGCTATTACGTCAATTGGTATTATTGATACCAAGAAGGTAACAGCGGCAGGGTCGTTTGAAGCAGATGGCATTTTGTACAGAATTAATTCAAATACTGAAGTTTCTGTAATGAGGTGTGAGAATTATGTTGGAACTAACCTTGTAATTCCAGGTAAAGTAGAGAATGATAACAAAGAATATAAAGTAACAAAAATAGAGAGTAAAGCATATAGAAATAGTTTATTGTTACAGAAGGTCGTTATTTCAGAAGGTATCAAGACAATAGATGATAGTGCATTTGAAGGATGTGAACAATTATCTGAAATAACGATACCGAAATCATTGGAAACAGTTGGAAGTAATGGTATTCTTTCCAGTTGCAATATGTTAGAAAAGGTAAAGTTTGCTGATGGAATAGAAACAATACCAAGGTATCTTTGTAAAAATATAACAAGTGAGAAAATAAAAACAGTAACAGTACCAGACACAGTAAAACTCATAGGTGGCGGCGCATTCGCAAATATGAAGAATCTCGAGCATGTATACATGCCGGATACAGTAGAAAGAATAAACTGGGGAGCATTTCAGGGATGTGAAAATCTACAAGAGATAAATATACCTAAGAATGTTACGGTGATAGAAAATAATGTATATGATGGAGTGAAAAAGCCAACAACAGTAATAATTCCCGGAAAAGTCACATCAATAGGAAGTAATGTATTTGATGAATGCGAAAATTTAAAAGAGATAACAATACCGGTGTCATTAGAATCAGTTGGTAGCAATGGGATTTTTAATGGATGTAATAAGTTAGAAAAGATTAATTTGACTGAAGGTATAACAGCGATACCAAGGAATCTTTATAGAAATATAACAAGTGAAAAAATAAAAACAGTAACAGTACCAGACACAGTAAAACTCATAGGTGGTGGCGCATTCGCAAATATGAAGAATCTCGAGCATGTATACATGCCGGATAAAGTAGAGAGAATAAACTGGGGAGCATT
>JAILRH010000195.1 GCA_024698345.1 Lachnospiraceae bacterium
TTCTTACTTTTTGACTTCTCCATTTTTGAATTTTACTATTAATCTTATATTTAACCCACCCTTTTTTTATTCTATCAATCTTATTTCTTATACTGCTTTTTTTATAATTATGGTAAAATGATTTTTCTTTTTCATTATCTATAGGAATATTAAAATAATAACTGATATCACCATTATATTCTATAAATTCATCTCTCATAATAATAAACTGTTCGCTCATGCCTTCAAAGCATTTTTTCATTTTTCGTTTCTGCAAATGAACATACATATATTCCTGCGATTTAGTTCCATTTTTACTATATTCCACTAACACGCCATTGTCCCACAAAAAACACACTTCTTCATCTGATTTCCACTCAGTAATTTTATATTTATTAATTTCTGTATCAAAAAAAATCCATCCAAAATAAAAAGTAATATCATTTTCATATTCGTTACAATATGCGAGAGTGCCATTTTCATCAAAATGACAAATAAGATCTGTTGAAAAGCTATACTCATAATCTAATACATTATCGTACTTTTTCATAAAAATTTTGTTTATTTTTTCAGTATTTCTCTGAAGCGAAAAATGACCCTGAAAAAGGATTTTATCATACTTGCTCAGCAATTCATCATTAATGTAATTACTTATTTTGCCAAATATCAAATCAACATCACAAAAGCCCCAAAATTCATAATCTTTTATGTATTCGGCAAAAATATATCCATATGCAGCCTTATAATCGCACAATTTATACGGTTCAGCACATTTTACAGGAATATCTATTTTTTCTTTTATAATTTTCTGAACTTCATCGAATGAAATAAAAACAGTATTGATATTTGGATATCTTTTAACGTCAAAACTTAAATCCGAAAAAATCAAAAAATCAAACTCTAAATTTCTGCATGCAGATTCAGCCCATAATTCAAAATAATCAGGTATTTTACCGAAGTAAAGAATTATAAATACTACTTTTGTCTTCATATCTCTTTTTCCTTTAAATATAATTATTTTTTTAATAATTGTTTTTTAATATTATCCACTACTCCATCTCCAACTATTTTTCTCAATAATCTTTTAGGAGCTTGCATAATATATTGCTTTTTATGTTCCCTCCAGCGCCTTTTTGTTTTATTTTGCATTTCTTCTGACATCCATGAACCATCAAAATGATGTATTGAAATTGTATTTGAAGTTATTGAAACAATACCTGTATGAGTATGTTTTGCGCAAAAAAAATCAACTGGATATATTGTTACATCAGCCAATTTTTGAATATCATCACTCTCACAATCAATCCCATATTGCTCGAACAGTTCCGTAGTAACATCCGGACATATTCTAATATCATCGAACTCTGAAAGTTTCTCATAATATTCCATATTCTTTCTTATGAATGGATGATTTTTTTCAGCCCCAAAACCTAATCCTGTCGCAACATGATTAGTTGTTTCCAGCCCCATAAATGCACGATTTGATAACACTTCATCCGGCGATTTAATCAGTTCAACATCTGTATCAAAATATATGCCTCCATTTTCAAACACAATTTTTAATCTTGAATAGTCAGTTAAAAAAGCCCATTTTTTCTGTTCGTACATTGCTTTACAGTACTCATTACAATTAATATCGAAATTACTTTCGTCCCATCTCACTATTTCATAATCCGGACAGTACTTTTCCCAACTTTTCAAACATTTTTCTGCTGACTTTGGTAATGGATTGCCTCCAAACCAACAATAGTGTATCTTTTTTGGAATCATTATCTATCTCCTACTCATCATCTTTATTACATACTTAATATGCTCAGTTCGAGATAATATTTTATTTTCTAAAGGAATAGCATATTTCTCAACAATACTTCTCAATTTAATTTTACTATTTTTCAAATCATCCATAAGTTCATCATAGAAAACTGGTTTTGGTAGATTCAAACTTTGCTGATATGTTAAATAATCCTCTATTGATTGCTTATAAATAATTCCGTATTGTTTTAAGCACTTTGCTATCGTTTTTCCCTTCTCTGTGAAGCAAATAACCATATTCACCCCTGTAGAATCCTCTTTGTATTTTGGTCCCCAATAATCTCCCAAACGAATATCAGATTCAGAATCAACTCTCCAACGACATTCATAACATGTTTCGTTATAACAATTGCCAACCTCAAACATCCTAAAGAACAAATCTTCATTACTTGAGCAGCAGTATTCATTAATCCCATCATCTGCTTTTAAATAAATATTTGCCCATCCATTTTGTTTATAACGAAAATACATTTTCATTTTTTCAGTATCAACACTTGACGTTCTATGAATATGCTCTTGATATTTTGCATATAAATTTAAGCTCGGCACTCCATGACAAACTAAATCTATATATACCACATCTTCTCTTGTCCCAAATGTTCTTCTAGCTGATGCAATTTGACACGGAGTTCCAAATACAGCTATTGGAGTATCAACATCAATCATTTTTTTCATTACATTTGAAAAATCACTCTGAAGATATTTAGATCCCTGTACCTCAGATAATTGTGTTTCATTAGAAATGATAATATGCTCTGCTTGATGTGTCTCCTGATTGTACTTGCAAGCGATAATTGTATATCCTTTTTTTATCAAATACTTTGAAATACAGTACGCAGCCCCACCACTTGTGGATTTTAATAGCACATTTCTATCGTTACATTTAAATGAATAAAGGTCTGCTAATTTTGCTTCATTGGTCATTTTCTTAGTACAAAAGGCACATACACTTGTACATCTTTTGCACTGTATACATTTATCTTTATTCACTATAGCCTCAAAAAAACCATTCTCATTTAGCTTAACTTCTATCGCATTTGTTGGGCATACATTAACACACCCACCGCATCCACAACACAAAGTATTTTTTTCTTTAACACAAGTCTCATATTCCTCAACATCATCATTTTTTAATGCATCAACTAAATACTTTATCGACTTATCTCGCATATTTCCTATTATTTTTTCTGTATAATCAAAATTTACTTTTTGTCCTATCATGTCTTGGAAATTTTCATTTCGATACAACCTTCCCATTTGTCCTGTTAACTCTAACAAATTATAAACGCGCGAATTCTGATTATTACTATCTCCTTTTTTAAATCTTGAAAAAGCAGTAAATGGTATACGAAAAATATGACTAAATATCAAACCATGAAAAGAATCTGTGCATGAATACGAAGCATTTAAAAATAATTGTAAAAACTCATATGGTCCAATACTCTCAGCTATGACTCCCTCTCTATCAAAATCGTCTTTAAAAACCGGAATTATTTTAACCTCGAGATTCATTTGCTTTGCACTCGCATATACAACTGACCAATATTGCTCATTGTCACCGAGCATATATGCCAACAAATATGGTTTCTCTTTTTTTTCTTTCAGATTGAACAATGAAATCCATTGTTCACGTGTTAGTAATAATGTTGGATCTAGAACAATATCAACATCATTTCCCGTCAATTCTTTAATTATCTTTTTTCCTGTTTTTTCTCGTACAGATATTTTTCCAAAATCATTCAATAAATTCCTTATATACTTTTCAATATATTGATCTTCAATTTTATACACTCCCATACTAGGAGCATATGCAATCTTCTTTCTTGGATTATGTACAAAATCTAAATAATATTTAGGATCAAATGCCAGTGGAGACCAAATTTGATCACTCCCACAAATGAAAGCATCAAATTCATCATTCAATCTTTCCAAATCTGATTTAGTCTCGCATAAATCCGTATAATCAACATATTTGTGTAAAAATTCTTCAAACAATTTATCTCTATCACTATCAATCAAACTATCTTTTCTTACATTTTTATTTCTAGGTGCGCAAATTCTTTTTACAATTTTAGATATCCTATAGTCAGGTATTGTTCTGAAATATCCTATTGGCTTATATTGAATTACTTTTGGAATATGCCCCAACTCTTTTAGTACTGTTGTTAATGATACTGCTTGTAAAGCAGTTCCATAATTTCGATAGTGGTACCACGTCATTATTGCTAACTTCATATTTTATCTCCACAATTTCTTCAAACTCTTTTCCTTTAACTATATAGCAATAATAATGCCATAGTTTAGAATAGCATTGTAATATATGCCATTCTATTTTTTACTGCCTATAATTATAATTCACTTTTACAATTTAATTTCAACGTGACTTAGAACAATTTTTCTAATTTATTTATACTAGTGTCATTCTCCGATTTCAATGTATGCTCTTTCAAATAACACATATATCTTCTACACTCCCGCGGTTTATTTATTAACATTTCAATATTTTCTGCAATACTATAGGGATTATCTTCACATATTTTCCCATTAATTCCGTCTTTTATCTGTTGACTTCCTGCTGATTTTGTTGCCAAAATAGTTTTCTCAAGCACCATTGCCTCTAGAATAACAACCGAGTAATTTTCATATCGACTCGGTTGAACATAAAGGTCTGCATTTGCTATATATGGATATGGATTTTTTTTCATACCTAGTAGACAAAAATTATTTTCCAAAAATTGTTCTTTTATTTGTAATCTAAGTTTTTCTTCATCCATTCCTCCTCCTACTACCCACCATTTAATATTTTTATATCCTCTCTCAACTAAAAGTTTACAAGCTTCAATTGCCCAATCAATTGCCTTTGGATATACCAACCTTCCACACGTAACTATATTATAATCACTCTCTCGAAATTCAATATCCATTTTTTTCTGGCTATTTTGGATAATATCTTCTATCCCAACAATATTATGAATACAAATAATTTTATCAGAATATTTAGCTCGAAATTTTCTTAATAGCTCCGCCTTATCTTCTGAAACTGCTATAACTTTTTCTGATTTCTTATATCCTATTTCATCATGATATGCCTTATCCATAATACCATTATGATAAAACATAAGATATTTTTCAGCCTTTATAGCTCTACATACTATTTCAGCAGTTCTATCTGAATAAATAATAGCAGTATCATAATCAGTATTCATCATTTGTTCTTTTATATATTTTATATACAACTCATTTTCCACATATTTTATTATTGGTATTGTCCACATAAACACTTTATGAATGTTAGAAGGATTATTGCATTCTTCCGTAAAATGATATAGCCTTGCAAATTTATACTTTTTATTAAAACTATATTTTCTATTCCTATCAGCAATAATAAGATTACAATTAGGATTTATCCTATCTTTTAAATCTAACTCTCCCCGAATAATCAACACAGTAACTGAATATTTATCATAATCTATCGCATTTAAAAGATTTACTAAAGCCGTTTCAATTCCGCCAATCCACAATGCCTCGGTCACAAAAATTAATTTCTTTTTCATTTTTTCTCCACATTAATTAATTATATTATATTTATTTTTCAAACTGTGATTTGTCAGATAGTAATTCATTAAATGAACTTTTAATCCAATCTGACAACTTTTCAAAATCTACTTTTTGATCTGGATCATTGATGCATATAAACTGGTGTTTCTGCTTTTTTACAACCTCACTCAAAAACTCAACAGATTCTTCAGTAATACTTTGTACTATATTATCAACAATATACGGCATAAACTTACCACTAGCAATCTGCCACCAAAGAACTACCCACTGATTCACGTTATCACTTGTTCTAAATTTATCTCTACATGTTGAATCCATTTTTTCGAATTCAACATCCCATATTTCTTCAAAAGTACTTTTAAGATACGCAGCGGGTGCGTGCAAATTTTTAAATCCTGTAAAATAGTCAGGATAAAGAGTCTGCAATAATAGAGTTCTCAAATTGTCCTTCCATCTATATTTTGTTGATATATATTTTTTTCTAAACCTTTTTACCGATTCTCGCTTTGGAAAATGGGCATTTACTATTCCAAGATCATTTACTGCTGCATGCTGCCATGTTCCTATATTTCCAACCAACTCTATCGGAACTTCACCACCATATGTACACGGGAGATTATCTCTGAAGAAATCATCTTCTTTAAATGGTCTGAGCATAAACATGTCATCATTGAAATAAACAAAATGTTCACTCAATCCCGGAATTCTATGAATGTTCATTTCGATAGCATGTGAGCTGAATGTTGGCAGATACTCTTTTGGAATAAACTCATCATGTCGAACCACATGAATCTTTGGAGAATCTATATTTAGAAATTTCGGAACATGCCCCCATGTCACAAAATGAATCATTCTAACCCATGGGGCAAATTTTTCAACGGACCTAAACCAATACGGTAGTAATCCCCAATCCCTATATCGATTTTCTGAATTATTCTCATTCTCATCATGCCCTGAATATTTATTTTTTTCTTTTATCCATTCTGGGTCATTTCCATCCACCCACAATATAACGAAATCTATCTCCATAAAAAGCTCCTGTTTTTCAATCTTTTCAGACTACACAATATAGTTTTATATTATTTATTTGCTTTGCTATTATCAATATAATAATTTTGTAAAAACAATGCATTTGTATATATATCATACTTTGCTTTTATTATCTCCTCGCTGACATCTTTGCGTTCATTCTTTGATATCTCTAGTATTGTTTTCACCCAAGCATTTGCACCTTCTTCTAAACTTACAAATTCCACTAAATCAGTTATAGCCGTTTCCTGTGACACTCTATCTGACAACAGACATGGTAATCCTGATGCCTGCGCTTCAATAATACTAAGTGGTAATCCTTCTGTCTTTGAAGGCAACACAAAAATATCAATCGCCTGCAATATCCTATTAACATCTTTTCGAACATTTAAAAACAAAACTCTATCATTAAGATTCATAGAATTAACTTTTTCTTTCACCCTATTTTGTTCTGGTCCCTCTCCTACAAAAATCAGTTTAGCTTTTTGTTTTTCCTCAATTAATTTCCCAAATACATCTACCAAAAATAAATGATTTTTAAGCAGATGAAATCTGGCAACATTTCCAATGACCAATTCATCTTCTATACCTAACTCTCTTCTAACTTCTTTTCTAGTACTTTGGTCAAATTTGAACATATTAATATCGATTGCATTTGGAAGTACATAAAAACTTCTGTCATCAAATAAATATTTTCCGGCATCAATCCCACAGGAAAAATTACATGTATTATTTGATTTTTTGAGTACACTCTTTCCATATATTCTAAATGGTTTTTTTATATCCAAAACGGGATGTGCGTGACTATGCGCGATTCTTACTGGAATTCCTGCCTGATATGCTGCATATAAAACAAATCCGGAATTTTCCATAATATGTGCATGCACACCACTATAGTCATTATGTACTTCAAAAAATTTTTTCAACCATCTTCTGTATTTTCCATAATTCCATGGTCTAATAGGAAATGCGCGATATATTTTTCCTCCCAGTTGAGTTATTTCATCTTCATAAACGCCTTTCTTTTCATAATGAACAAGAAAATCAAATTGTACTTTTTCTCTATCCATATTTCGATAATAATTCATTATCATTGTTTCTGCTCCACCACGGTCTAATGATGACAAAACCTGCAATATTCTAATTGGCATTATTCTCTTCCTTTTCTACTTGTAAATAATAATTCTGCATTCTCTTGGCTTCATCTTTTATGTCATATCCTTTTTTTCTGATTAATTGTATAGCATCGAAATCTCTGTTTAAAGATGTTTCCAAAATCTTCTCACTCCATTTTACAGCTGGTTCTTCTAGCGAAATATAAATTACATTATTTGCAATATTTGCATCTATAGGGACTTTGTCTTTTGATGCAAAACACTTTAATCCATTTGCCTGATTTTCAATCAGTGTTATCCCAAATCCTTCATAAATTGAAGGAAATAAAAAAACATCAAACACATTAATAATTTCATTCACATCATTTCTCGATCCCAACATAAGAACAGACTCTTCAAGTCCCAATTTGCTACAATAATTCTTTATCTCATCAAATAATTCCCCATCTCCAATGCAGACCAATACGCTATCTTGAACCCTTTTATGTATCTCATTAAAAATATCCACTAACATTTTATGATTCTTTTGTCTTTCAAACCTTCCAATATGACCAATCACTAATTTGTTGTCAATATTTAACCCGCATCTTAATGTCTCTCTTTTATCCTTTGAAAATATAAAATCATCAATATTAATTGCATTTTTTCTTATTTGATAATCTTCACGCTTACCAAATAAGAATTCTGCGGATTCCTTTGAGCATGCAAATCTGATGCAATCTGTTGAGAATAATACTTTTGAAATATAATGAATAACCGGCTTTCCTGCTTGCGGATTATGGGAATGAAGAATACATACTTTAGCTCCACCTTTTTTTGCAGCCCGAATATCCAAAAATGCGATTGCATTTCCTGTATGTCTATGTACTATGTTATAATTATTTTCTCTTACAATTTTAGTAACTTCTTGACAATGCTTGATAGGATTTATTGTCAATGAACATACATGATAAATTCTCCCGCCTAATAGTTTTATCTCCTCTCCAAACCATCCATCATTACTTTCAGACATCAAAAAATCAAATTGCACTTTTTCTCTGTCTATATGACGATATAAATTCATGACATATCTTTCCACACCGCCATTTTTCATATTATGAAAAATATGTAATACTCTAATCAAACTATAATTCCTCTCTTTTTACCGCTTCAAAATTGCAATAATCTTTTTTATTGGTTTTAACAAATCAAAAAAAGAACATCTAATATCTATTGCCTCGTATCTTTCAGTTTCTGTATATGTGTGCAATCCATCATATCTATAATTATTCACTTTTATGTTCTCTGGATAAATATCAAATATATTCTTTTCCTTGTACTCCTTTTCATTAACTTCTATCTCTTTTATAGCTATTCCTTCTCCATAACTATTAATGCCATTAATTTGTGCAGGTCTAAATAACTTCCCGTTCTTTTCAAGAAAGCCTCCGGCCCCCCTAACTTTTAATGGTTCAAAATCATCAACTTTAATTTCATCTAATGATATATTATTTGTGTCAATTAATTTAAGCCAATAAGCTTTAAGCATAACTTCTTCAGAACCAGCAATTGGTATAAAAGTTACCATCAAATACCTATCTTTTACCTTTTTTATAGTAGTATCAACAGCATGTTCATCTAATAAAGTACACACTTTTTCCCATTTATATGGAAATTCTGTCGCTATATAAAGATCAACTCTATCAACTTCACTGCTTTCAGGAATCATATACCATTTTGAATTATCCGAAAACACAAACGGATATGACAAATGATATTTTTTTTCTAATACAGTGGTAGGACTACTTACACCCTTTTCATCTGATATTTCAACTACCTCTATTGTGCCTTTTCCATTATGACATGCTTCATAAAACAAATATGTCTTCTCATCGCTTTGCACTAAAATAGGATCTGCTTTCCAATAATTATCTATTGATTTAAGTTCTAGTTCTGAATAAAAATACCTATTATTAAACAAAGAATCTTTTTCATCTTTTTTCTTTCTAATGGCAATAGTAAAATAATTTGGATTCCAAAATAGCCTTTCTATGATAGAACGTTTCACTTTATTCCTCCCTATAACATTCCTTTGCTTTTTAAAAAAATCGCAATTTTGTGTCTTAAATAATAATACCTATTACTAACTTTAAAATACAATGGATTAGTGTTACATATTTTTAAAGCTCTCTTCACTTGAACATCATTCAAATCAAATTCATGATTATTTATCCATTCTGAAAAATCATCCTGTATATGAGCTATCTCTTTAACTGAGGAAACGCAAATCTTTTCTCTTACCCATATCATATACAGTGACACCAATACATCGTCCAGCTGCTTTCTTATTGTATCTCCATCTTGTTGCTTTATAAAAAAATCCATTGCCATCTCAATCTTATACGCCAAATCAGAAATATTCGGGATTTTTAATAATCTTCTACCTGCATTTCCCTCATCTTCAACTTGTCTATAATTATATATAACTTTATCACTAAATAACACTTTGTCACACTTTGCTAACAATCTAATAGACAATTCTAGGTCCTCATAAAAAAACATATCTTCTCTAAACTGTAAATTATTATCAATTAAAGCTGTTTTTTTAATCACCTTATTGCACATGGAGCTTATGGAATTTGTCTCAAATAATTCTTTAACTCTTAATCTCCATTTCTCACTCCCAACATCTCCCACAAGCGGAGGTATTAATTCCTCTCGTCTATATCTTTGCGTTCTGTAATAATAATCAAAACTCATTCCAAAGATTGCAATATTAATATCTGGAAATTGAAGTATATTATCTAACAACTCATTCATTTTAATTGAATCAATAGTGTCATCCACATCGAGAAAAATAACATATTCTCCCTTTGCTTCTTTTGTACCATTATTCCTTGCAGATGAAACCCCTCTATTATCTTGATATAAATAAATTATTTGATCGTATTCTTCAACAAGTTGTTTACATACTTCTTCTGTATAGTCTTTTGATCCGTCATCAACTAATATTATTTCATAATCATCTCTTCCCATACCAATAATTGAGTTAACACCTTCAATTATATAATCAGCACAATTGTATAATGGAATAATAAAACTAAATATAACTTTTTTCATATCTTTCATTTCACCTGCCACATAAATCTGTAATTCAAATAATTATCCCCTTGAATCGTAATATCCATTCCAAGACAAGTCTTATAATAATACCATAAAAGCACAAGCGTTAGAATTGCAACAAATAATTTATTACTTTTTTCATCAAATGTTAATATTGACCTATTTGTTCCTTCATTTCTCATTTTTATTTCATTCTCTCGAAAGAAAATCATTGGAATAAACAAAACAAGAAATTGCAGATAGTAATCTGCGAATCTGGTAAATACATTATCAAATCCTGAAAACATTTGTAACAATGCACCAACAAATATCACGTTAAACAATTGCTCAAATCTTTTTTCATTAATTCCTTTTAGTATTATTCCACATAACAGTATTAATGTAATAACAATAAATCTACCTCCGATAGTAGTTTTTACATTAGTGTCTATTATTTCCTCTTCATAATACGCTTCAGATATTAGCGATACCACAGCATTTCTACTCAGATATATTAATAAAGCTGCCATACTATACAACACAAATGTTCTGTTATTAATTTTATTATTTGCAATAATATATGCCGGCAAAAAAGCCAATGCCGGAAAATGAACAAATCCTGCTATTAAGGTTATAATCAAAAAAGCCAAAAACTTCTTTTCAAAAATAGCAATCATAGAAAATAGAAGAAGAGACATTGCCAATCCTTGTTTTATTGCGCAAAAATCATAAACAACATAAAATGACATCGTATTAAAAATCAAATAACTCAACCATGGTTTTGGTGAGTAATAATAAATAATAATTGCCATGGACACTTGTGTAATAATTGCAAGAATAATTAAAAACAGTTGAAAATCTCCATTAGTTATAATTGAAACACATTTACTAAACCACCTAAATCCAGCATTTTTTCCCCCATTAAATACCGCCACATCAAACCAACCATTATTCTGTTTCCCATCTTCATAAAAACTAAATGCATATTTTCTCAAGTCTCCGGTAATATACATATATCTGAACCCACATAGAAAAGTATGTAGAAGTCCAATTATTACAATATATTTTTTCCTTTTTTTTCTCTCTTGCGGAAGTATCATACCAATAATAATAACTGCCGCAACCAGATACCAATATACTATTACTCCCATTTCTCGCCACCTTATTAGTTATCACATTATACCACTCAAAATATCTTTAAAAAATTCTTGTGTCTTATGAACAATCTGTTTTTTTTCTATCTGTCTTCGCTTTTCGTTTATTTTTTCCATATAATACTTTTCTGTCTGAGGCTCATCAATTATCTTTTTTATAGCAAGATATAATCCATCATCTGTATCTTCAGCTATGAGTCCATATTCTGAATCTCCTAATAACTCTTGCATCCCTCCACAAGGAGTGGTAATGACAATTTTCTCTAATATCAATGCTTCCTGAACAACAGTACTTATACCTTCATACTTTGAAGAACAAATAACATAATCGGCATTTTTTATCCATGGATACGGATTAGAAACATATCCTTCTAATGATATATATCTATCCATATTATTATCAGTAATCTGTTTCTGTAAATTATCACGCTCAGGTCCATCACCTAAAATAGTAAGGTGAAAATCATATCCCTCTTCTTTTAATATAGTACATACATCTATTAAATGGCCATAATTTTTAACTTCTGACAAGCGGCCAACTGCTACCATCTGCTTCTTACTACCCAACACTATACCATCGAATTTTACATTACTTTTTTCTAGTATTTCATCCTCATCAATTACATTATTTATTACTACAGATGATACTTCTTCTCCAAATACCTGATCAAAACTCTTCTTCACGTCTTGTGACACGCATACAACTTTATCATAACAAGAATAGTACTCTCCTGTTCTTTTATCTACAACTCCTATTTTTTGCATGTCACAATGAACCCAAGCTATTTTTTTGGCTTTTTTATTTGTAGATGCAGCCATAACCTTTGTCGCACCGCATTCAAGATACGCAACTTCTATATCATAATCATCTTTTATATACAAAGGATATGTCAACTTGTATTCTGTGCAAAATCTATACCAAAGATGAGACATTCTCTGAACTATTTTTGAATTACTATGGAAAATCGACTTATAATGAATTCCATTTTTCAAATATTTTTTATAATCATAATACTGAACAGTTTGAACAGTAATATCAAATATTGATAAATCCATGTTGTTTACAAGGTTGCACAGCACTTTCTCTGCACCTCCACCTGACAAATCAGGAATAAAGAACAATATTTTTATCATTAATTCTTTCCTCTCAGTTCATAATCACTTTTATATAATTCGCATATTTTTTCTGCGAAAATCTGCGAGTCAAAGCCTTTTCTTTGAATTGCCTCGATAACTTTTTGCTTTGGTGCCCTCTCCATAGATATTGCTTTACAAATTGCATCAATCCATACAGACACATCATCCGTTAGTTGCAACCATGTTACAAGATCTATGTCAAAATCAACTTCTCTGGAAAAAGTATCTGCTGCTATGCAATGCATTCCTGTAGCTTGAGCTTCAATCATAGTTAGAGGCATTCCTTCATATCTGGATGGCAAAATAAAAGCACTTGATTTTCTAAGTAATGAACCTATATCTTTTCTAACACCTAATATCTTAATATAATCACTCAATTCATATTCTTTAATTATCCTGTCTATTTCTTCCTTGACATCATCATCTCCGTCGCCAACAAATAAAAATCTTATTTTTTTATTATGAACCTTAAGCTCTTTTGCAATTGAAGTCATAAATATATGATTCTTCAAACTACATATTCTCGCAACATTAATTACATTTTTCCAACCATCCTGTTCACAATAATCGCCATTTTCAACTCTGTCATAATTCTCAATATACTCATTTGTATCAACCGAATTATATACTATGTGACAAGAATCTTTACTCATCTTTTTCTCGCCAAAGATGTACTTGGCAGCCCAAGTCGAACAAGCTATCTGTGTTGTAGAAAAATGATTAATCAATAATCTCATTAAAGTATGATAACACCTTCTTGAAAATGAATATCCATTCTCACCGCTTCCTTCTCTCCAACTATGCGCGTGAGCAAATCTACACGGTACCCCAGCAAGCCATGCCAAAAAAATAATTAACCCACTATGAAACAATTCATGTGCATGTACTATATCATAATTTCCCTTTTTCATAATCTTGTACATCTCAATACTATATTTAATTGGATGCGGTCTGCTTTCATAGGATAATTCAATAAAATTACCCCCATATGCTTCTATTTCTTCTCTATAGAAAGCCTCTTTATCGTGTGATGTAAAATCATACTGTATATTATCTTCTTTTGATTTTCTGACCAAATGCATAATTTGATTTTCCTGTCCACCAACATTCATAGAGCCTGCAACTATTAATATTTTCATTTATAACCTCTCAACTAGGAATATTGCTTTTTCCACCTCAAGAACAAAAAATATCCCGGCACTAGGCAAACTACCTTAAGCAATCTGTATTTTTTACTATTTCTAACAATATCTAACGGTTTCATTCCTGCAAAAAAACCATAACAGACATATAACAATCCATTTTTAACTCTCTGTAACAAATCATTTCTTTTGTCCATCACTAATTCTGAATTAATCATTCCTCCCCTAGGGCTATTAATTCTCAAAATTCTTCCTGATTTAGTTAGGCCATCTTCTAAATATTCGCATATATATATTACTTCGTTTATATACACACATTTATGTGTATAAGAAACTCTATACCATAATACCGTTTCTCCCATAAACTTCTCTTCTTCGAAAACCGGAAAAGGAAATTGCTTAAACAAATCAGTTCGAATTACTTCACAACAATCGCAAGTTGACACACATATCCTCTTACATTTTATTATATCTACGGGAGTTCTCTCTTCCGGTACATATGCGCAGGGGTGATTACTATCTGTTCCCTTTAGGAAAGTAACAATCCCAACTTGCTTATTATTCTCCCACTTTACCCATTCTTTTAATACTATTTCAACGGCATTATCTGTGAGTATATCATCACTATCCAATGTCAATACATAATCACCACTTATATATTTATGAGCTTCATTTAAAGCAGTATGCTTGCCACCATTCTTTTTTTTTATATATATAATGGGAAATGAATTATCTGCGCCACTAAACCCCTTTATCACTTCTTCAGTATTATCGCTGCTTCCATCATCCACTATTATCCACTCAAACTCTTTACATGATTGAATGACTAGTGAATCATAGCATCTATGTAAAAGTTTAGCTCTATTATATGTTGGGGTAATAATAGAAAGAATTCTCTTTTCTTCCACTTTTGTCACACCTCCAAAGTATCAATTTAAATACTTGCGTATATCATTAGCTGAATAGTTCTAGTACCTCCTTTTTAGCACTGTCTATACAGAAATCTTTTACAATCACTATATTCGTCTCAACCATCTTTACAATCAAATCAGGATTTTCTCTTAATATTCTTATTCTATCTGCAAAACTATTTGAATCATCCGGTCCACACAGATATCCATTTTTGCCATCTTCAATTATATCAACTATACCTCGAATGTTTGAAGCCACTATAGCCGTACCACAATACATTGCCTCTAGCGCCGCCACCGGAAGTCCTTCATGATAAGATGGCATTACAAATACATCTGCTTGCCTACATATATCAACAACATCCATACGATATCCAAGAAAATGTACTTTTTCGCTCACGCCTAATTCTTCAGACAATTTCATCAAAGAATTCTGTTTATCACCCTTACCGCAAAGAATATAATGAATATTTTCATTCTTTAACACTGAAAGAGCCTTAATTATAGTTCTCTGATTTTTTCTTTTACTTAATTCTCCTATAGATATAATAATATAATCTTTTTCATCTAACCCAAGCTCTTCTCTAATATTATTATTATCATTATGCTCGGATAACCTTTCTGTATTTATCCCGATTCCGTGTATATATTTCACATCAGGTAATTTCATTTTCTGTGCGCGATCATAATCTTCTTTATTGATTGTGACTACACTGTCACAAAAGTGTCCTGCAAACTTTTCTATAGGATAAAACATCATCCAATTAAAAAATGGTGCACCTTTATAGAAATGAAAACCGTGCACCATGTAAATTACTTTTGTTCCTTTTTTTCTTACTTTTCTTGATGCAAGTCTTGTAACCACACCCATAACCGGTTCATTTGTCCAAATGATATCATAATTACCGGACTCAACAACCTGTTTCATATCTTTGTAGCCTTTAATATTAACCGTTGAAACCGGACTTCTAACCAGCCTCACCGTATGTATTGCTTTAACATAATCATTCAATTTTTCTCTTACTTTATCCATTCGACCACCCACATCTGAGCATGCTATCTCAACATCGAATCCATTTTCCGATAGATTTTTCACATGTGGCACCAAAAACTGTATCATCATAAGATCGGTGGATGTTATTAATAATTTTTTATTCATTATCATCCCTTAACTATTCTATAATTTTTTTAATTTTCTTCTGCACAAATAAAGACAGCGTATGCACAATCCAAGCGTAAAAAATAATAGTTCCTGTAACTACGATAAAACTAATTGGAAAAGCAAAACTATTTCTTGTAATAAGAACATTTTGGCATAAATATATCTCAAGTGAGATATATGCAATAAATGTCACAACTTTACAAATATTAGGATTAACTTTTTTAAACCACTCTGTTTTCTCAAGTTTTATAAACAACAGGCCTATCGACCAGATCATCCATATCATAATAAGCGGAAATATTATTTGATATTTAAACATACTCTCATTTCGAGGAATTACAACTTTACAAACACTATACACAACAAATGAAACTATAGCATTTAAACAGAGAAACACTTTATTGTCTTTGCTGATTGTTTCATATCTTTCTCTAAAAAATGCACCCATTAACATTACTTCCATAAAATGAAAACGTACATACCTTTGTTCTACATCTTCAATCTGAAGTATATTTCTTTCAAACCTTGTCATATAAAAAACAATAAAAGAAAGAAAAACCAATGCCATAATCATTCTAATGTCAATCTTCCACTTTTTATGACAATAAATAAACAAATAAAATGCTATATACAGAAACATTATTGACGCAATAAAATGATACCAGGTTGGATAAATCAGACAATAAAAAAACGCAATAGGACTATCAGCACTGAAAGAACCAACCAAAAACAAACCTATACTCGCGATCCACAACGACGGATATATTCTAATTATTCTTTTTGCATACCACTTTGGAAATTTTTCTTTTATGTTATACAAACAAAAACCGGATACAAAAAAATATAAGCAATTCCCTATCATGCCTCCTAACGCCATTCTAGAAATAGGCCAAATACCAGCATAATGTGAATTTGTTATAAATATAGCTGCTATTGCTCTTAACCATACAATAAATTGAAACATTTGGTCACCTTTTATCCATCTATCTCTATCTCTTTCTCTATCTTCTCCACTATACTATCTGCTGCAATACCATACTGTTCGCGCAGATACTTCTGGTTTCCAACAATCGAGCCATACTCATCATTGATTCCTACTCTGATTAAATATGCTTTCTTATCTCTCATCTCAGCCATTACTTCTGCTACAGCACTTCCAAATCCACCTACGATATTATGTTCTTCACAGCTAACAATCAAATCAAAATCCTTGCTACATTTTTGAATCAATTCCACATCTAATGGCTTGATTGTAGGGAATGTATAAACAGCCGGCTCATATCCCTTTTCAACTAAAATATCATAAGCCTTCTCTACTTCCTCAAAGATAGCACCAGTAGAAAACAATACAACTTTCTTTCCATCCTTAACCTTGATGGCTTTCCCGATTTTAAAGTTATCTATCTTATCGTGAATTCTCTTTTCTCCACCACGACCAAGTCTCAAGTATGCAGTTCCCTCATAATCCACCAATGCTTTGGTACAATCTATTGCCTCAACCAAATCTCCCGGTGCCATAACAACAACATCCGGAAGAGCTCTAAGCACAGCAATATCTTCTGTTGCCTGATGGCTCATTCCAAGAGCCCCGTATACAAATCCACCACCAACACAGACTATCTTTACGTTAGCGTGATGATAAGCGCAATCGTTACGAATCTGCTCCAGGCATCTTAATGTAGGAAAGTTTCCAATGGAATATGTAAAAACAACCTTTCCCTCAAGTGCCATTCCGGCAGCCATGCTTGTCATATTCTGCTCAGCAATACCTGCATTAGTAAATTGGTCCGGCAACTGTTCCCAGTATGGTTTCAAAACACCAAATCCAAGATCACCTGTAACAAGCTCTATATTCTTATTCCCTTTTGCCAATTCAACCAAAGTCTTTACAAATGTATCTCTCATAGTTATTCACCTTCTTTCATAAGTATTTCACAGCAAATCTGTTATTCTCAAATACGATGTTCTTTTTCGCCAGTTCCTGATTTAGCTTCCACCCTTCTCATCTTTTCTGGATAAGTTGTATTCCATGTGTAAGTAAGAGTATGATCATTTCCCACATCATCATTTTCCATTGGGAACTCAGGATTCTCTATTCCATTCGGTGTATATATATCTTCTACCCCCTCAGGCTTTATCTTGTGCAGTTCTGTAACTGCCTGATCGTATTCCCAACCGTCATGTGGAAATCTATAATGCCAGAGAATATCATTCTGCATGAATGATACTCCACATCCCTTTACAGTATTTGCGATAATTACTGTAGGCTTATGGTTATCATCTGCCGCATACTCATCTGCCTGCTTAAAGGCACTTCTCAATTCATCACAGTTATTACCATCTATCTCTATAACGTTCCATCCAAACGCTTTCCATTTCATTCCAAAATCTTCTATCTCTAGAGTGTTTTCCTGAAAATCCATACTCTGCATGTGGTTGTGATCAATGATAGCAACTAAGTTGTTCAGTCTGAAATGATTTGCAAAAAGTGCTGCTTCCCACACTGAACCTTCATCACATTCTCCATCACCTAAGACCACATATACCTTGTGCTTCTTACCATCCTTCTTTGCAGCGTATGCCATGCCAACTCCTGCCGGAAGTCCATGCCCCAGAGAACCTGTAGAAAAGTCTACTCCCGGTAAATGATGTGACACATGGCCCGACAAACGACTTCCATTCTGGTAATGTGTCTTCAGTTCCTCTACATCAAAAAAACCACGTTCAGCAAGGGCTGCATACACAGCCGCTCCCGCATGGCCTTTTCCTAAAATAAATCTATCTCTATCTTCCCATTCCGGATTATTTGAATCAACATTCAAAATCTCTGCATAAAGAACCCCCATAATATCTGCAACAGACATTATGGCACCTATATGTGATCCACAAGACAAGTGCGTCATCTCCACACCATGTCGTCTAATTTTCCAAGCTAACTGTTCTCCTGTCATAGTCATCATCCTTCCTATTCCTCATACGGTGTTCCCCTATTCCTTATCTCGATACCTCTTCCAATATCTTAATATCCTCTTCACTCAATCTCCATCCGGTTCCTTCCACATTTTCAACAATCTGCTCCGGACGTTTAACTCCACATAGCACAACTGATTCCGGAAGGTAATCAAGGATATATCTTATAGCAACTGCCGCAACAGACTTATTATATTTCTGCGCTATCTTTTTCATCTCTTCCACAATTGCCAAATTTTTAATAAGTTTGTCCCCATGGAAATTCACATATATATCTCTAGAGCGTCTGTCATCATTTCCAAAGTGAATATTATCCTTTGTATACTTACCAGTCAATATTCCTTGTCCAAGGCTTCCCCATGTAAGAGGAGTTACATCCAATTGCTTTGAGATTTCAAACATATCTTCTTCATTTTTCCTGCATGCAAGACTATATTCATCCTGCATACTAACAAATCTTCCCTTGAAAGGAAGTAATTCTGCTATATCATCTTTATGAATATTGGATAATCCGTAATAACGAATATACCCTTTTTCTTTCATTTTTTCTAAAGTATCTACAACTATATCAATTGGAGTCTTTTCATCTCTGTAGTGCACCTGAAACAAATCAATATAATCAGTGTTTAGCCTCTTCAAACTTCCTTCTAAAGCTTCTCTAATCCATTCAGGGCTATTATCGTAAACTGTCTTCCCCCCACCTACGCGCACTCCAAACTTTGTTGCTACGGCGACTTCTTTTCTATGATTTCCAAGTGCTTTCCCTAGCGTCAGTTCTGATTGTCCAAGGCCGTAAGTGTCAGCTGTATCAAAAAAAGTCACGCCTTTTTCCAAGGCAGTATGTACAGTTTCAATGAGATCATCCTCATTGACTGTGCCCCATCCATATCTTCCCATGGGACATCCACCCATACATAATCTTGATACATTCAGTTCTGAATTTTTCAAAGTAATATATTCCATGTTTTTCTCCATCATCCTCTGTGTTCTTTTTTTAAGATAAAGCCAAGTCCTTTATCAAAAACAGCTGCCAAAGTTTTAAAAAGAATATAGACATCAGTTGTAAAAGAAACACTGTGTGCATATTTCACACGCAATTCATTTTTTCTCTTTAATACGTACTTTTCGTACATCTCGTCAGCATTTTCCCCGCCGACTATTTCATCCAAATTAATGAATTCTATTGAACTATAATCTGTAATGCCCGGTCTGACCTGAAGAATATCTTTTTCTTCTCCTTCATACTGCTCAACGTATTGAAGAAGTTCAGGTCTTGGTCCGATAATACTCATCTTTCCAAGTAGGACCTGTCCAATCTGCGGTATTTCATCTAATTTTGTTTTTCTAAGAAAGTTCCCAATTTTTGTAATCCTAGGATCATTCAAAGCGGTAGTGCCACCGCCTATTTTATCAGCATTTTTTACCATCGTTCGAAACTTACAAATAGTAAAAGTTTTCCCTTTGTATCCACCGCGTTTAGCTCTGTAAAAAACAGGAAAACCATCTTCAATAATTATTAATATACTGATGATAAAATAGAAAGGCCATAGAAACAACAGCGCAATCACTGTCACTACAAAATCAAGAATTCTTTTAATATATCTATTGTATATTCCGTCAAAAGCCATTTTTCATCCCTTAAATTAATTAAAAACAAATTGTTTTACAGTCGAATTTTCATCAAAAAACTATTTTGGCTTATTATATCATATCGAGCAATGTCAAACAAGCGTTGCCGATTTGCATTTTCTTTTCCAATCGCCGCCTAATTTACATTAAAATAACCAATAAAATCTTGATATTTCTGTTCCAACTAACTTTATCTTATCACCACTTTTGGAGGATTCATTTCATAATATCCCCATGCTTGCGTTCTCCACGGAAGTCTTCCCTCTTCTTTTTTTTCTAATGTAAAACATAGCCCTGGTACCCAGTCTAACTCTTTACTAGCCCCCAATTTATTTGACTCAAAAAACACATAAAACGATTGATAATTACCCGGTGCCAAATTATTAATCTCATATTCAAAATCAGCCTCCATCACTTGATTCTCAACTCCAGAAAATTTATGATAGCAAAAAGATGCACACACCTTACTATTGTCTAAACTCTCTACAACAAATCTCATACTCATATTTTCAGTATTTCTATTATATTTCCATTTTAAACGAAGCTTTATATTTTCATCATTTTCAAAAATACAGTTGTCCTTACCTATATATTCAGCACTTATAATTCGAACATCATCTCTTTGAATAAATCTCATTCGTTCGTAATTATCGTATACTTTTTGAGTCACTAAGTTGATGCTATTGTTCATATACATTACAATTCCTTTTTCAACATCGCCCTCAAAAATCACTTTTCCCTTATCCAACACAATACATCTATCACAGAGTTGTCTTATCGTATTCATATTATGACTAACATACAGTACCGTTCTTCCTTCTTTTTTTGCAGCCTCTCTCATCTTATCAAGACATTTCTTCTGGAATGCCATATCGCCTACTGCTAGTACCTCGTCCATTATCATAATCTCACTATCTAGATGGGTCGCTACAGAGAATGCCAATTTAACATACATGCCACTGGAATATCTTTTTACAGGTGTATCGATGAATTCTCTTACTTCTGAGAATTCGATGATGTCTTCCATCTTTGCATCTATCTCTGCCTTGGTCATTCCAAGTATTGTTCCGTTCATGTAGACATTTTCACGACCGGTCATCTCAGGGCTGAAACCTGTTCCTACTTCCAACATGGATGCTATACGACCATATATATCTATCTCACCTTCTGTTGGTGCTGTAACTCTTGAGAGTAACTTCAGCAATGTACTTTTTCCGGCACCATTACTACCAATTATTCCCACAGCTTCACCTTTGTATATGGTCAAATCTATTCCGTTTAAAGCCATGAAGGTTTCACCATTACTTCTTTGGTCTGCTCCTATTTTAGAATTAGGATCTTCCTTTCCATGTATACGAGCCCACCAACTCTGCAAGTCAGCCTGAAGTGTTCCTCCACCAATCTGTCCCAGTCTATATTTCTTTTTAACTCCGGAAAGTTGTATCATAACTTCCTTGTTTTCACTTACGTTTCCCATCAATTATCTCCTGTATAATTAAATACAATAATATGTTTTTTTATTAAACTGTATCCATAAATGTTCTCTCGACTTTATTGAAAATAATAATTCCAAATAATGTTACTAAGAGAGTAATCATCCATGACACTATTGTAAAAGGCACATCTATAGTTCCCTGTCCAAGCAAGGCATATCTGAATATTTCTACCGGCGCAGTAACAGGGTTAATAAGCATCAGATGTCTGAAGGGTCCCTCTTTTAGCTGTGATAAAGGATACACGATAGGAGTTGCATACATCCAGAGTTGTACTCCAAACCCAACTAGTATTGACAAGTCTCGATACTTTGTTGTCATACTGGAAACGATGATTCCTACTCCCAAACCTAGCAGTCCTAAATGTATCAGAACAATCGGCATCAACAAACATGCCCACCAATTAGGATGAACTTCGCCCTTTATCAAATAAAAACACAGAAAAGCCAATACCAGACTCATCTGCACTCCAAACTGTATTATAGCTGATAGCACATTGGAAATCGGCGTCGTCAATCTAGGGAAATAAACTTTTCCGAATACATTCGCATTCGCCGTAAAGGTAGTTGCATTCTGTGTAACGCATGTAGAAAAGTATACCCAGATAGCATTGCTACACATGTAAAATAGAATCTTTGGTATTCCTTCAGTTCCAATTCCTGCAACCTTACCAAAAACAATCGTATATATAATACTTGTTATAAACGGATTTAAAAATAGCCACGCCGGGCCTAGAATAGTCTGTTTGTATCTAACTACAAACGAACGTTTAGTGAATAGCCAGATTAAATCTCTATATCTAAAAACTTCCTTAAGTTTTAAATCAAACCACTTATGATTAGATGATATGTGTATATGATATGGTGTTGATTTCTGAACAGTAGCTTCATTATTCATTTGTATGTTTTTCCTTCCTATATTCCCGTCTATTTTAAGAACTAATTTGCCATAATGAATAGCGCCTTAATCCCCGTTCTCATGACATACTGTCAAATTTGCCATGACGCTCAACATGACAACATAATGTTATAAGTATACCATATTTTCCATTTAATAACCACCCTTTATATCTTTATAGAACATAAAAACAGACCGGCTCGCGCCGGTCTGCCTTTTTTTACTACTTTTTCATGAGATTCTTTTTATTTTGTATTTTCCTTTAATTTCCTTGCTGATGCAACTGTTCCTGCCAATCCGATCATCATGATGATCATCATCACTCTCACAATTCCATCATATCCTGTTACAGGACTTCCGCCTGTAGTTGTGTATGAAGTAGTACTTGTTGTACTTCCGCTATTTCCGTTACTAGTGTCTATCGCGTCCTCGTCGTCTTCATCTTCTTCATCATCTGCATCTTCTTCATCTACATCTCCATCATCCTGAGCTACAGTTGTATTTTCTGCAACTGTATTTGTTGCAGTTGTATTTGTTGCAGTTGTGGATGTTGTCGTTGCAGTATTTGAAGTTGTTGTGTTTGTTGAACCACTCTGTGATATGTTTGTGGCTGATCCACCGTTTGTATTGTTTGTTGCTCCACCATTTGTCAAAGAAGAATTATCCTTCTTGATTTCTGTAGTGATAGTTCCTTTATAGTTACCTTTTCCAACAACTTTAACTTTGCTTGGATCTGCATCATCAAATACTATATCACAATCTGTTCCTACCGTTAACGTTCTTTCTTTTCCGTCAAGAGTTATCTTGATAGTCGCCGGTGGGTTATTTTTGTCAGTTATATCTGTGTTGATTGTTCCTGATGAAATGTCAACAGGTGTAATCGTAAATGTATCCTTTGCAGTATATGCACCGCCCTGACCATCTGTAAGTGTTACAGTCACATAATAATCACCAACATTTGTCGGTGGTGTATCAAGCACCTCATTGTTACTGTTGTAATATGTGATTGTGCTCATTGTAGCTCCTGTAACGTCTGCGATGTTATTTGTAACTGTTCCTCCAACATATGGCTCACCTGTGTAAACCATATCGTCAGCTGTAAGTGTATCAAGAAGCTTTGCATCATCCTGATTTGTTGCATAATACTCGCATTTTAATTTTTCAGAATCGCACCATGCATATATCTTATTTTCTTTCACTCCATAATTCCAATGATGTTCATGTGGGACAAAATTGTCTCCACCTGTAATGTCAGATACCTGTCCAAGATACAAATCGCAGTTTGTGTGCTGTACCCCTCCGAAAGATGTTCTTACACCCACAACGATATACCAATCTTTACCGCTATCAAGAGCTTCCTTCAGATTCACCCCTGCATCTCTGGAAATCTGACCCCCATTGGTGTCGAACCCAACAATATCAAGACTTCCCGCTGGATATGTAATTTGGAAAGTGTCATTATATGTACCCTCCGGAATTGGATTAGCAAGTTCCTGATGGTACACGTGTTTACATACATCCGAATCATAGAATGTCTTTCCGGAATCAACCAACTTGTCATTATCAAGTAAGTCTGGCTTCTCCTCAAACAGACAAAGTCCAAAACCATATAACACCTGTGTCTGATCAACCTCTGCAAGTGTGAAATCGATTGTGACACTTCCGTCGCTGTTAATAGTTACGCTTCCTTTGTTGTAAGAGTAGTTTGCAGCCTTAACTGTCTTTGCTGCAAGTGGCATTATTCCGATGACCATAACCAACATCAATAACCACGCTACTACCTTTTTCCCTCTCATTTTCATTTTTCCTCCTTAAAAATTACTCATTAAAAAGTAGTTTATATGAAATGACATCCTAGCAACTAAAACGTCATTTTATATCGCGTGATAGTTCTTCTTTGTACTAATGAGCTTGGTAGTTCTTCTTTGTATTAATGAGTTTGGTAGTTCTTCTTTGTATTAATGAGCATGAAAACTCATCTTCATACTAATGAACTTGATACTCATGTTAGTACTTGTCCGATTTATTTAGTTGTGCCTATACATTAATGATAACACATTTTTTCAAGTACACAATTGTTGAATTACAATATGTGGAATTTTTTGTTTTTGAAAGGTGCCTAAGGGGTGATGGGAATTAATTTTATCTGTGGAGTTTTGGATAAAATGGCCATCTGTGGACTTTTTGGTAAATTGGCCATCTTGACATTTTATCTTAATTGCGATACGATAAACATACACAAACAATAAGTGATAAATATCACATATTGTGATACATAACATGGCATTATTACATTCAAAATATGTGATTTTAGAAAACTCGTGTATCTAAATCATAGTATTCATTGTACACGAATGGAGGCATATTATATATGACAGGAATACCTCATTACAAATTATACATCAGATATATTTATCTTGTTCACAGGCTCAACATATCAAATAACTTATACTTGTACAATTCTTTCACCCCGAACGATTGTTACATTTACGAAGATTCTGTTGATTATGATACTGACAATGTCACTTTCCCAAGTGATTCTGATTGCAATTCGGATATTATTCAGGTCACAGACGATAACTATCCGGAGTACAAGGCAAAATGTGATTCGCTTAGCAAATTGATATTAAGTAACAAATATGTATTGGCATGGATTCTAAAGAGTGTTGTTAATGAGTATGCGACTATACCTGTAGAGTACATTGCCGAGAACTATATTGATCCTTCTGTTTCAATTGGTGACACAGTAATTGATTATCCGACATCTTCTATCATTACAGGCATTAATACTGAAAGCAATGATCCGATTAACGGAAAAAGAACTTTCGATTTACTTTTTAATTCTATTATTCCAATAGATAATGGATACACAAAGATTATTGTAGATATTGAGCCTCAAAATGACTTTTATCCCGGATATTCTATCAATACAAGAGGAATATATTATATCGCAAGACTCATATCCGGACAGTATGAAAGAGAGTTTTCCGACGATAATTTTGACAATATCAAGAAAGTTTATTCCATTTGGATTTGCACCATGCCATCAAAAGCAGCCAGTAATTCCATCGTTTCATACACGCTAACTAAAAACAACCGTATTGGTAACTCTGCTGACCCGGTTACTTCATATGACAAAATGGAACTGGTTAAGATTTGTCTAGGTGGCGAGATGTACAACAACATGCAGAATTATGAAGGTATTTTAAAACTATTGGATATTATTTTTGTTTCAAATATGAAACAGGAAGAAAGAAGAAAAATATTGGAAGAGGAATTCAACATTCCGATTACAGATGAAACGGAAAAGGAGGTAAAGGATATGTGTGATGTGTCTACTGCTCTTGTGAGATATGGTGAAATGCGGGGCGAAGCCGCTGGTTTTGCTAAAGGCGAAACTTCTGGTTTTGCTAAAGGCGAAGCCAAAGGATTGGCCGAAGGCGAATCCAAACTTGCTTTATTGATTCAATATCTTCTAAAGGATATGAGATTCGCTGAGTTGGATTTAGTAGCCAGCGACAAAGAATTTCGAGAACAATTATATTCTGAATACAAAATTAGATAAATACATCGAATATATTTCCACCATTCACTTGTAAATTATAGTTTCGTTCTTCCAACAGCAAGAACTCATCTTCATAAACAGGGCCTTGCCCTAACAACCAGAACAGGTCGGCATGCGCCGACCTGTTCTGGTTCTATATTAACCTATCTATAAATTCATTTTCCTTAGTCCAATATTCCGGGAATCACATCATTTTGGAGGAGCTGCTCGTATGTCTGTGGTTTTACCATCCAGTCACTCTTTCCTTCTTTGACAAGTACTACTCCAGGCTTTGTATTGTTGTTGTAATTCATTGCCATTGAGTATCCGTATGCACCTGTTGAAAACATCGCAAGAATATCACCCATCTCTACTGACTTTGGAACCATAAAGTCTGTGAGAAGTATATCTCCTGACTCACAATACTTACCACATACTGTGACTTTATCATCTTTTGCCTCTTCTGCTTTGTTTGCAATCACTGCATCGTACTCGGCCTGATAGAGTGCCACTCTGATGTTATCGCCCATACCTCCGTCTATAGATACATACTTTCTAAGTCCTTTGATATCTTTGATCTGACCTACTGTATAAAGTGTCATACCTGCCTCTGCTGCAATTGAACGTCCAGGCTCAATTACTGCATTAGGACATGGAATTCCAATCTCTTCGGATCTTTCTTTTAACTTCTGCATCATTGGATCAAGGAAGAAGCTGTATGGCTTTCTCTCCTCGTCGATGTATGTAGCTCCATATCCGCCACCGAAGTTTACTTCCTTCACATCTGCGTCGAATTCTTTTTTGATTCTTGCTGCCCAGTCCATAAGAACATCAAGCGCTTCAAGGAATGCATCATTTTCAAAAAGCTGTGAGCCGATATGCATGTGAAGTCCTGTAAATTCTAAATACTCTGAATCTATTATCTGCTTTATGATTGGAAGGAATACATCTTCATCAAGTGGAACACCAAACTTTGAATCTTTCTTTCCGGTTACTATGTAATCATGAGTGCTTGCTGCAACACCAGGTGTAATTCTAACCATGATATTCATCTTCTTGTCGAACTTCTTGCAGGCAGCCTCAATAAGTGGAACCTCATTAAGTCCATCAAGTATTATTCTACCTACTCCGTACTCTACTGCCATCTCGATTTCTGAAGGAAGTTTGTTATTTCCGTTGAACTCTACTCTATCAGCCGGGAAGTTCACTTTCTTTGCTGCATAAAGTTCTCCACCGGATACAACATCGATACATGCACCTTCTCTCTTGAGAATCTCATACATTCCTTCTGTACAGAATGCTTTTGATGCATATGCAACTCTGTTTCCAGGATACTTATCTGTAAAATCTCTCTTCAATTCATCAAGTCTGCTTTTGATATCTGAGTAAGACATAACATAGAGGGGGGTTCCATACTCTTTTGCGAGCTGTGTTGTGTCACATCCATCAAAATATAACTTTCCGTTTTTAATTTCTCTGATATTGTTCATAACCTGTCTCCTAATTGTAAATATTTTTCAGACCATTCGTCACATATCACCGGCATATTATGCTAGTGACTGAATAGACATTTTAAAGTATAACACATAATTTCAAAAGCTAACAAGATTTTTTTAATGTTCAGTTTATTGCCAATATCTTTTTCACTTAATAATTCAATAAACATATCGATATTGCACTGCCTTTTTATTTTCATTTATTTTTATT
>JAILRH010000197.1 GCA_024698345.1 Lachnospiraceae bacterium
TTCATTTGCATTTTCAAACTGATGCATAATAGCATTTTTTATGTATTCAGCTCTGTCAAAGTAGAGAAGTTCCTCAGAAGTATCTGTTGTATCAATATTCAAATTTGAATCAATGACATCTTTTGTGTAATTTTCATAGAACCACTCATGAATGTCGTCTATTAACTTGTCTTCATCTTCAGCATCAATCTTTATCTGAATTGAGTGCATGTATGAGATGATACCGTAAACAACAAATGCAACAAATATACCGCCCATTACAGTGTAGAATAACCATTTTGACTGCTCAGATAAAGGAATGTTTATTACTTTTGTTAATTGTAAAACTATGAATATGATACCACACAAACCTACAAATATAAGAGTGACCGCTGATGATTTGACATCTTCATACTTATCAGATAATCTCACATAAGATGGGGAAAAGACTCTTTCTTCAGGACTTTCAGATTCGTATTTATTTTCTGCATCATCATTATAATTAGCTGATGATTCACTATCATAATTTGTTTCATAATTATCTGAATCAGCATCTGTAGAATTGTATTCATCGTAAGAAACGGCTTCGTCTATATCAGAAGGCACCTCATTTATTGAAAAACCTTCTCTATCTAGAAAAGCCTCTATAGGAGTGGATTGCTTTTTTGATTCTTCTTCCGATGGAAGTTCATCTACTAAATCAATGCCACAGTCGACGCATTTTGTAATGCCGTCTATATATTCATTTTTGCACTTTGGACACCAAGCCATATTTAATCCTCCTGAATTTACATGTAAATAAGGTAAAAGTGATAAAATTTTCCGAAATTTTACATTTTCCCCTAAAGATGATTATATAACAAAACACTATCTTAAACAACAAAATAATATTGACATTTCATTTTATTTATTTTATCGTAATATTAATTTTGTACTTTGGCACGAAGCCAAGAGTGTTCTTGAATTAGAGTGTGTCAGGCAAATAGAAAATGATTGACTGTTACTTACCGGAAGGATGTATTATGAAGATAACTGTATTATGTGTAGGCAAAATTAAAGAAAAATATTTTTTGTCAGCTATTGCTGAGTATTCAAAGAGATTATCAAAATACTGCAAGTTGAATGTTATAGAGGTTGCGGATGAGAAAACTATAGAAAATGCTTCTGACGCACAGCTTAATATTATAAAAGAAAAAGAAGGTGAGAGATTATTAAAGAACATTTCGGATGATATGTTTGTTGTTACCCTTGAGATAAACGGTGAGATGCTTGATTCAGTGGGTCTTTCAAAAAAGATAAATGATATTACAGTCAGAGGGAACAGTCATATATGCTTTGTTATCGGAGGTTCTGTAGGGTTGCATAATTTTGTTTCAAATAGGGCGGATTTCAAACTTAGTTTTTCTAAGATGACGTTTCCGCATCAGTTGATGAGAGTTATTCTGTTAGAGCAGATTTACAGAAGTTTTAGAATACTAAATAATGAGCCATATCATAAATAAGTAAATAAGAGATTGAATCATAAAATATAATAAATAGTAAAATAAGTATCATTAAAGAAGTTGTTGCAGTATGTACCAAAAATTTCGTACATACTGCAACAACTTTTTTTGCTGTAACAACCATGATATAACCACGAAACAAGCTTTGTAAGTATAAGCAGTTCTAAATAATAATTCTAGAGCATAGTATTAATTGAACAGAGAATGTGGACAAGCCTGTTTTCTATGTTGCAGATAGTAGAGAATATGTTGTAAAGGAAAATGATAAACCGGTTATTGCAGATAAAATAATGATAGATAATTTGATTTTGAAATTTTGCTCTCACTCTAAATATGCTTATGAATATGCAATAAAAAACGGGTATCTTACAGTTGAGGGGGGCACAGAATTGGAATTTGCGGACAAGCCGTTATTTTTGTGGAGAATGCCTTTGAGAGAATTATCATACCGGCGATGAAGTTCTATGTTTTACTTATATTTTCTAACGAAATCGGAAGAGAGAACCTTCTTATAAAAAAACAGTATCAGTAATTATAGGACTCATGCTGTTTACTATAGTTCTAAAACCTTTTGAAATATTATTTTCAAACAACAATTATATGGATAGATTATTTGAGAAGATGGAAGAAAATGTGGAATGGAAGTTTTAAAAGCAAAAGGTTATGAAGATATTGTAGTGTTACTTAATAGTGACAGTGCGGAAGTAATAGTAAACAAAAATCAGATTGAGGATAAGGATCGCGCACAAATTGAGCAGATAATAACACGAAAAACGGACGTAAAGGTGTCAGATATTGTAATTACTCCAATAGAATCAAATTGATACTTTTACAGAATCCAATTGAGAGTTGCAATTAGATATATTTAAGGGTATAATAACTTAGAGTAAAACTTGAAATACCAGGAGGTACAATTGATGGAAGAACAAAGAAATATTTATACCATATATCACAATAAAGAACTGGGAAATGTCAGAATTACCGATGATGTAATCGGAACAATTGCAGGAGTTGCAGCTACTGATGTTGAAGGAGTTGCTTCTTTGCTGGGAGGGATTACAAGAGAACTTATTCTTAAGACCGGTGTAAAGAAACTCTCTAAGAGCGTTAATGCAAAGATAGTAGATGAAGAAGTGGTTGTTAATATTGCAATTAATCTTGACTACGGATATAGTGTTATTGAGATATGTAAGGATGTTCAGGATAAGATTAAAATGCAGATTGAAGGTATGACAGGACTTCAGGTTGCAGCTGTAAATGTAAAGGTAGCAAGTGTAAACGTACCTAACTAATTGTACATTTGAAATTGAAAATTATTATTTGAATTTAATAGGGGTGTCTTTTGGGGGCACCCTTTTATATATTTAATGGATGAATGGAGAAAAAATGTTAAGAAGAAGTCAAATCAGGGAAAATATTTTTAAATTATTGTTTTGTAAAGAGTTTCATGAAGTTGAAGATATGGATAATCAGTTTGAACTATATCTGAATGATGTTGAGAAGTTACTTGGGGAAGAAGAAACTGTATTTCTCATGGACAAGGAAGTAATAACAGAAAAAGAAAAGAATGAAATTATAGACAAGGTAAATGCAGTAATTGCAAAGACAGCAATGATAGATGATAAACTTAATGAAGCTTCTGTTGGCTGGAAGACTAACAGAATGGGAAAAGTAGAACTTACAATTTTGCGCCTTGCATATTACGAAATGATGTTTGATGATGATGTACCTAAAAAAGTTGCAATAGATGAAGCCGTTGAACTTGCTAAAAAATACGGAAGTGATATGGCGCCGTCATTTGTCAACGGTGTACTGGCGAAGGTTTACGTCGAAGAGTAGACAGGGTAATGTAAATGAATGGAAATGTATATTCTGTAAGTCAGGTTAACAATTATATAAAAAACATGTTTGCCCAGGATTTTATGCTGAATAGAATATATATCAAAGGCGAACTGAGTAACTGCAAATATCACTCATCAGGGCATATTTATTTTTCACTGAAGGATAAAGGCGGAGTTATTCAGGGAGTTATGTTTGCCGGATACAGGAATGGCCTCAAGTTCAGGCTTGAAGACGGAATGCAGGTTGTTTGTCTTGGAAGCATTTCTGTCTATGAGAAGTCCGGTAATTATCAGATATATGCAAAAGAGATAATTCAGGACGGCAGTGGTGATTTGCATGTCAGATTCGAACAATTGAAAAAAGAACTTGAAGAGATGGGAATGTTTGATGAAATGTACAAAAAGCCCATTCCAAAGTATGCCACAAAGATTGGAATATGTACGGCTGATACCGGTGCGGCAATTAGGGATATAATTAACATAGCCACAAGAAGAAATCCTTATGTGCAGTTGTATTTGTATCCGACAATTGTTCAGGGAGAAAAGGCGGTTCCAAGCATTGTAAATGCTATAAGGTACATGGACAACTTTGGCGTTGACGTTATTATTCTCGGACGAGGTGGAGGCTCAATAGAAGATTTGTGGGCTTTCAATGAAGAACCTGTGGCAAAAGCAATTTTTGAGTGTAATACTCCGATTATTTCTGCAGTTGGTCATGAAACTGACACTACAATTGCTGATTATGTTGCTGACTTAAGGGCACCAACACCATCAGCTGCTGCTGAACTTGCAGTGTTTGATATTGATGATTTTATTCAGACGCTTTCATCCTACAAAGCGGAACTGGGTCGCAAGGTTATGACTAAGATTGAGTTATACAGATTGAGATTACAAAAGTATCAATCTGATTTCAAATCATTAAGTCCAAAGAATCAGTTATTTACGAAGAGACAGTATGTGGCTGATTTGCAGACGAAGTTAGAATTCTATATGCACAGAAAATTAGATAATTCTAAGTACAATCTGAATATTCTCGCGCAGAAACTGGATGGCAATTCACCTCTTAAGAAGCTTGAAAAAGGTTTTGCCTATGTTTCGGATGCAGATGATAATCAGTTAAAATCTGTTGCAGATGTAAGTGTTTCTGATGATATAACGCTTACAATGAAAGACGGACGTATTAAGGCGGTTGTATCTGATGTTGAAAAAACAGATATGGACTACAATAAATAGATTTGTGATATGACAAATAGATTTATAAAATTACAAATAAGTTTGGGAGATAATAATGAGTGAAATTGAGAATATTACAATTGAAGAAGGTTTTGATAAACTGAATGATATTATTGGAAAGATGGAAGATGGAGAAGTATCTCTTGATGAATCTTTCAAATTATACAATGAAGGTATTAATCTTGTGAAAATATGTAATGATAAGATAGATTTTGTTGAAAAACAAATAAAACTCCTTGAGAAAGATGGTGAAGATGATGTCTTTTAAAGAACAATTAAATAAAAAAATAGAAGCTGTAACAGAACTGATTTATGAGATGGCACCTGAGGAAAATGAGGAAATCAGTGTTATCATTGGCGCTATGAATTACAGCTTCAAGGCTGGAGGAAAAAGACTAAGACCTCTTTTGATGTACGAAACATATAAGATGTTTGGTGGCACATCTGATGATCTTCAGTATTTTATGGCTGCAATCGAAATGATTCACACATATTCACTTATTCATGATGATTTACCTGCAATGGATAATGATGATTATCGCAGAGGGAAACTTACTAATCACAAAGTGTTTGGTGAGGACATAGCAATTCTTGCAGGAGATGCCTTATTAAACTATGCATACGAATTAATGAGTAAAGCAGTTGTTGAGGGTGATGATATATCGGCCAATGCAAGGGCTATGCAAGTAATAGCAAAAAAAGCAGGAATTTACGGAATGGTTGGAGGCCAATCTATTGATGTAAAGACTGAGGGAACACCTATAGATGAAAAGACTCTCATGACTATTCATAATCTTAAGACAGCAGCTTTGATTGAGGCGTCAATGATGGCTGGAGCAATTATTGCAGGAGCGTCTAAAAATGAGGTAGATAAGATAGAACAGATTGCCAAAAATATCGGACTGGCATTTCAGATACAAGATGATATTCTTGATGTAACAAGTTCTTCTGAAGTTCTTGGAAAGCCTGTTATGAGTGATGAAAAGAATAATAAGACCACTTATATAACTCTAAAAGGACTTGAGGATTCAAAGAAGGCTGTAAAAGATTATTCGGACAAAGGTTTGGAAGAATTAAAATCATTTAATAAAGACTCTGCGTTTTTGGAAGAGTTATTTAAAAATTTAATATATAGGGAAAAATAATATGAGTTCACTGTTAGATAGTATTAATCAACCAAATGACATAAAAAATATTGACAGAAAAGATTACAAGAGACTTGCAAAAGAAATCAGAAGATTTCTTGTTAATAATGTCAGCAAGACAGGTGGACATCTCGCGTCAAACTTAGGTGCCGTTGAACTTACAATGGCTTTGCACGTTGTCCTTGATTTTCCTACGGACAAGATTGTGTGGGATGTCGGTCACCAGTCATATACTCATAAGTTGTTAACCGGCAGAAAGGATGAATTTGTTAATCTTCGTAAATATAAGGGGTTAAGTGGATTTCCAAAGAGAAATGAGAGTGAGTGTGATGTGTTTGATACAGGTCACAGTTCCACATCTATTTCTGCAGCTATGGGACTTGCATTTGCTGACAAACTAAATGATGTAAATTCCACTGTTGTGGCTGTTATTGGTGACGGCGCACTTACAGGTGGAATGGCATATGAAGCCCTCAATAATCTTTCTTCTCTAAAGAGAAATTTTATCATTATTCTCAATGATAACAATATGTCTATTTCAGAGAATGTTGGTGGGATGTCTGAGCACTTGAGTAAGTTCAGAATTGGTGAAAAATATAATGATTTAAAATTAGAAGTTGAGCAGTCATTAAATAAGATTCCAATGGTTGGTGTCAAGATTGCAAAAGGTATTAAAAAGACAAAAGACAGTCTGAAGCAGTTATTTGTTCCTGACGGAATATTTAACGAACTTGGAATTACTTATATAGGACCAATTGACGGACATGATACGGATGTGATGATTGAATTATTCAAACATGCAAAAAAGATAGATCATCCCGTACTTATTCATTTGAAGACAAAAAAAGGATATGGCTATAAGTTTGCTATGGAAGATCCGGCAAAGTTTCACGGAATAGATGCTTTCGACAAGAGAACAGGGATTAAGAGAAACAATTCGGGAAAAGACAGTTATACAACTGTGTTTTCCAAGAAGATTGTTGAGATGGCCCAAGATGATAAAGAGATTGTTGCTATAACGGCAGCTATGCCTGACGGAACAGGATTATCCAATTTTAAGGAGCATTATCCTGACAGATTTTTTGATGTTGGAATAGCGGAGGAGCACGCAGTAACTTTTGCTGCGGGCCTTGCTGCCGGTGGAAAGAAACCATACATCTCAATATACTCTTCATTTTATCAGAGAGCTTATGATCAGATATTGCATGATATTTGTATTCAAAAACTCCCGGTTAAGATTATTATTGACAGGGCAGGACTTGTAGGACGTGACGGAGAGACGCATCAGGGAATATTTGACATTGCATTTTTGTCATCCATTCCAAATCTTACTATTATTTCTCCAATGTCCGGGGAGGAACTGGAAGATGCCCTTGAGTTTTCAAAAGACTTTGATGCTCCGATTGCAATCAGATTTTCAAGGGGAGATGCATTTGAATATAATGTACCTGTCAGAACAGATTCCTTTGAACTCAAATCAACTATTTTGACTGAGGGTGAAAATGTTGCGATTATAGGAATAGGTTCAATAGTTGAAGAGATTCTCGAATCCGCAAAATTACTTAACGAAAAAGGCATTTCTCCTACAGTGGTAAATGCCAAAGTAATAAAACCTATAGACACAGATATGATTGATAAATTGTGCGAGAAACATACACATATCCTTATTGTTGAAGAGGGTATAAAACATGGAGGTTACAGTGAAGCTGTACTCAATTATATATATCAGCACAATTACAATGTAAAATGCGATATTATTGCAATTGACGATATGTTTGTTAAGCAGGGAAGTGTTCCACATCTTAGAAGAAAGCTGGGGCTTGACAGAATCAGTATTATGAACAAGGTAGTAGAAATGCTGGAAGATAAATAATAAAAAGGATATTTTACTTATTATGAAAGAAAGATTAGATGTTTTATTGGTTGAAAGAGGACTTGCACCTTCAAGAGAAAAAGCTAAGGCTATAATAATGAGTGGAATTGTCTATGTTGATAATGTAAAAGAAGACAAAGCAGGTTCACAGTTCGATGTAAAATCAAATATAGAAGTAAGAGGAAAAACTTTGAAATATGTCAGCAGAGGCGGACTCAAACTTGAAAAGGCAATGGAGGTCTTTGGTGTTGATGTAGATGGAAAGATTTGCATGGATGTTGGAGCTTCTACAGGCGGTTTTACTGACTGCATGCTTCAAAACGGAGCTGTAAAAGTATACTCTATTGATGTGGGACACGGACAGCTGGCTTGGAAACTTGTTACAGATGAGAGAGTTGTTTGTATGGATAAGACCAATATCAGATACGTAACTCACGAAGAAGTTCCGGATGATATTATGTTTTCATCAATAGATGTTTCCTTTATTTCTCTTACGAAAGTACTTTTGCCTGTGAAGAATCTTCTTACAAAAGACGGACAGGTTGTTTGTCTAATCAAACCTCAGTTTGAAGCAGGAAGAGAAAAAGTAGGTAAAAAAGGCGTTGTAAGAGACAAGAATGTCCATATTGAAGTTATTGAATCAGTTATTGAATATGCCAAATCTATAGGCTTTGGTATTATAGATTTAGACTTTTCTCCTGTTAAAGGACCGGAGGGAAATATAGAATATTTATTATACTTGCAGAATCTTACAGAAGATATGGTTTTTGAAGAAAAATCAATAAATGTACAAAGTGTGGTTGAATTGTCACATGACACATTGTAAAATAGTTAGTACAGACAAGTGAAATCCGGATTAACTGAGGGCAAAATCATTACGATACTTTAGAGGAATCATATGAATAGTTTTTGTATTATAGCAAACAGTTCCAGAGATATAGATTATGAACTGTCGGGAAAAATATGTAAATATCTGAAAGATAAAGGTGCAAAATGTATTTTGGACAAGTCTTTTTCAAACAATGATAAGTACAGATACACTAATCCGGATTTGATTCCGGAGGATGTGGAATGTGTCATTACCGTTGGCGGTGATGGTACACTTCTTCAGGCAGCGCGTGATCTCATTGAGAAAAATGTTCTGTTTTTAGGAATTAACAAAGGTAATCTTGGTTTCCTGGCTCAGAACTGTAATATCGATATTGACAGAATGCTTGACAGACTTCTCAATGGTGATTACAAGATTGAAGAGCGCATGATGCTAAAAGGCTGTGTAAAGCGTAACGGCAAAGTGTTGTCCGAGAATGTTGCACTGAATGATATCGTAATTCACAGATATGGTGGGATCAGAATATCAGATTACAAAGTATATGTTAATGATCTGTTTTTGAATGAGTACCATGCTGACGGATTAATATGTGCAACGCCTACCGGCTCAACAGCATATAGTCTTTCTGCCGGTGGACCTGTGGTTGAACCTAATGCGAATCTTATGGTAATGACACCTATTTGTGCTCATTCCATAAACGGAAGAAGTATTATATTTTCTGATAAAGATATGATTTCAGTCCTGATAAAGGAACCGAGATATTTAAAAAATGAAAAGGATATAGTTGCATTTGACGGCTATGCAGAAACTGTATTAGAGCCGGATGATGTAGTTATAATAAATAAGTCTGATTTATGCACAAAGATGATTAAATTGGACGACAGCAGCTTTTTGCAAGTATTAAAAGATAAGATGGGTGAGAAATAAGTGAAATCAAACAGACAAAGAAAAATTATTGAAATTATTACAAACAATGACGTGGAAACACAGGAAGAATTGGCTAAGTATCTCATTGATGCGGGATTTGCCGTTACTCAGGCTACTGTATCAAGAGACATCAGAGAACTTGAACTTATCAAGATTTCTGTAAACGGTGGAAAACAGAAATATTCGACACCGAACTCTAAACCTATTAGTGTCAGCAACAAGTTTTTAAGAGTATTGAATGACGGCATACTTTCAATGGAAGATGCCGGTAATCTTCTTGTTGTGAAGACAGTATCGGGTATGGCAATGGCAGTTGGTGCAGCAATTGATGCCATGAACATAAAAGAAGTAGTCGGATGCATTGCCGGTGATGACACAATTTTTTGTGCCATAAAAACTGCAGAAGACACTTTTAAAGTAAAAGAAATATTAGAAAGCTATATCAAATAAAAGATTATTTATATTTTATTTATATGGCTTGATTTGGAGGCTTAATGTTAATTAATTTACACGTAAAAAATCTTGCACTTATCGAAGAGGTCGATATTGACTTTGAAAAGGGATTGGTAGTTCTTACCGGTGAGACCGGTGCAGGAAAGTCATTGATTTTAGGTTCGGTTAACATTGCCCTTGGCAACAAAGTGTCAAAAGAGATAATCAGAGCAGGAAAAGAAAATGCTTTGGTTGAATTGACATTTCTGGCAGATGACAATTGTAAGGCCATATTACAAAAATATGATTTGGACTATGACTCTGATACGGTGACTGTTTCAAGAAAGATAACAGAGAACAGAAGTGTGTCCAAAATTAATGGAGAGACGGTTAATTTATCTATTCTAAAAGAAGTGATGACTTGTCTTGTTGATATTTACGGTCAGCATGATCATCAGTCTCTGCTTTATAAGTCTAAACATCTGGCTATATTAGACCAGTTCGCATCTGATGATATTTGTGAACTCAAAAACGAGATATCTTTAAAGTACAAGGATTATATGGACTTAAAGAGTAGGCTTAAAGAGTTTGATATGGATGAAAATGAGAGAGTCAGAGAACTGGAATTTGCCGAATTTGAGCTAAATGAAATTGAGGATGCTGCCATAACAGACGGTGAAGACTTTGAACTTGAAGAAGAATACAAACGAATTTCAAAGAGTGAGGATATAATCAATTCACTTAACACAATATACGATATTCTGTCTAAAGACAGAGGGGTTTCTGAACTCTCAGGAACAGCAATCGGTTACATAAATGATGTAGCTGATTTTGATGAGAGCCTTTCAGGAATAAAAGACGAATTGTATAACATTGAGGCGCTTGTAAAAGATGTTTCAAGAGAAATATACGATTACACTGAATCACTATCCTTTGATGAGGAGCGTGTCAGAGAGGTGGAAGACAGACTCAATCTGATTAACCACCTTAAGATGAAGTACGGAAACTCAGTAGAAGAGATAAACAGTTACTGCGAAGAAAAAAGGAAACTTGTTGAAAGACTCACTAATTATGAGACAGGCTTATCAGATCTTAATAATCAGATTGATGAAGTATACAGTGAGATTACAATAATGTGCGAGAAACTGTCAAAACTTCGTTCTGTGGCCGCGGTTAAATTAGAAAAACAGATTACAGAGGCACTTGTTGATTTGAATTTCCTGCAGGTTGAATTTGAGATTCAGGTGACAAGAAAAGACTCGATTAATGAAAATGGATTTGATGATGTAGAGTTCCTTATTTCTACAAATCCGGGTGAACCGCCAAGAGAACTTGGAAAGGTTGCTTCAGGTGGAGAACTGTCAAGAATTATGCTTGCAATCAAGTCCATACTTGCCGGAATGGATGATGTGGGAACACTTATATTTGATGAAATAGATACAGGTATCAGCGGAGTGACTGCCGCAAAGGTTGCAAATAAGTTGGCAGTAATCAGTAGAAAGAGACAGGTTATTTGCATATCACATCTTGCTCAGATTGCAGCCATGGCTGATTATCATTATCTAATCGAAAAAAATATACAAAACAATCAGACGTTTACAAATATTTCGAAACTGGATTATGATGAATCAATAAATGAGCTTGTAAGAATATCAGGTGGCGAGACAATAACAGATTCTGCTTTGAGTCATGCAAAAGAAATGAAAGAATTGGCAGAAGAAACTAAAAAAACAAAGATTTAAATTATTATAATCTGAACATAATAAGTAGAGAGAATGAAAGTTCTCTCTATTTTATTTTTTTGAGAATTAGATGATTAATTGGAGGTTGAGTATGTGTTGATTGTCAAGTAAAATTGACCCACTTTTTCATTTAAATCTGACCCACCCCATGCATTTTTGATAATGGGTCAGATTTATCTGTAACTTCTATTTTTTACACTGTGTTTTGACCCACCCCGATTAGTGTATCATTAC
>JAILRH010000198.1 GCA_024698345.1 Lachnospiraceae bacterium
GTAATGATACACTAATCGGGGTGGGTCAAAACACAGTGTAAAAAATAGAAGTTACAGATAAATCTGACCCATTATCAAAAATGCATGGGGTGGGTCAGATTTAAATGAAAAAGTGGGTCAATTTTACTTGACAATCAACAAATGTTATTGATTAAACTAAAATATATTAATGTAAAAAAGGAGATAAGGAAAATGTGTTATCATTTTCCTTATCTCCTTTTTTTTGTAAAGTATAATAATCGATCCTATCTAAGATATATATCTTCTACATATGTTTCAGGTGTTGCTTCTTCTACTACTCCTGATTCTGGATCAAATATTTTTCTTTTTCTTAATCTCTCATAGATAAGAGGTCCTAATGTTTCAATCGCCATTTGCATCATTTCTGGTTCATCAAACATTTTTCTGAAAAACTTATCATTCTGTTCATAGCGTTCAGCAGCCATATTAGGAAAATCTTTTTTAAATAAAAGCATAAAAGTTGCTCTATCATTATTGGTTGCATAACTATGCCATTTTTCTTGCTTTTCATAATCGCTTTCAATCTGCATAAACACCTTATCTATCTCAGTAAATGCAGTGCCAAAACGTTCGTTTATTTTATCAATAATAACTGTCAGAGAATCCTTTTTAGGTTCTTTATGCCCTGCATTGCCACTGATAGGTGTGTATCCGCCCTCGGGCTCTTCCAATTCAATCGAACCTTCAAATTTCTTTTCAAGTTTGTAATACTCCAAAAGAATCATATCGTCTATGTCGATTCTTTTTGGCCCGTTACCTTTTGGAAGCATGGTGTATAAAAATTTGGCATATACACTAAACTTATGAATATCCTTATCGAACATTCTGCAAATCTGCGTTATGTAAGAATACACTCTGTTAAACCTTGCAAGTGTGGACTTGAAAATATCCTGGCGTTCAGTATCCAATGAGTCAAATCTGTCGATTGCAGGTCTTAAGCAACCTTGCAGTTTTCCTAGATCTCCTGCTGTCTGTTCTTCTTTTGCATAGAACAATTCGGCAAACTTTTCAATTTCACTTGTCTGATAAACTCTAAACTCATCCAATGTATTTTTCATATCGTAAATAACATTTGGATTTGTTTCTTCAAGTAAAACTGTTTCTGCATAAAATGGTTCAAAAGATTTCTTTATATCCTCTTCTGTATTAACAAAATCAAGAACAAATGTATCCTGCTTCCCTCTTGTGGTACGATTTAGTCTTGATAAGGTCTGAACTGCTTTTATTCCAGAGAGCTTTTTATCAACAAACATTGTATGAAGAAGTGGTTCATCAAATCCTGTCTGATACTTTTCTGCTACAACCAGGATTCCATAATCATCTTCATGGAAAGTTGCTGGCAATGCTTTTTCCTTAATAATTTCTCCGTTCTTATCGAGGTTCATTCTTTCTTCTGTGAATGGTTCTCCGTTATCCTTTACTTCACCGGAAAAAGCTACCAAAACATCAAGGTTTGTATATCCCTTGTCTTTTATTTGGCGTCTAAACTCCTGAACATATCTTACAGCATGAAGTCTTGATGGGGTTACAAGCATAGCCTTGGCTTTGCCACCAATCTTGTGTCTTGTAATGTTCATAAAATGTTCTAGTATAATTGCTGTCTTTTGAGATATGTTATGTGGGTGTAGTGTCTCATAATTAAGAATTGCTTTTGCACCCTGAGTTGTATCAAGTTCGGGATTATCGTCTATAGTTTTCAAAATCTTATAGTACATCTTGTATGTAACGTAATTCTTTAAAACATCTAAGATAAATCCTTCTTCAATAGCTTGCTTCATTGAATAAATATGGTACGGATGATACACACCTTCACTATCTTTTGTTCCAAACATCTGGAGCGTCTTTCCTTTTGGAGTTGCGGTGAAAGCGAAAAATGACAGATTTTTGTGGTTTCCGTGTGCTGCAAGTTCATCAAGAAGACGATCTTCATCGTCCTTTCTATTGTTCTCTTCCTCTTCTTCCATTTCTGCGTATTCTTTTAATATGTCTTCCGTATCAGCCAAAGCTCGCTTTAACTTCTTAGCAGCATCACCAGTCTGTGAAGAATGAGCTTCGTCAACAATAATTGCAAAATTTTTATTTACCGAATTAACTTCTTTATAAATAACAGGAAATTTCTGCAGTGTTGTAATAATGATTCCCGCTCCACCTTCAATTGCAGCTTTTAGTTGCTGAGAGTTCTTATCAATCTTTTGTACTACTCCTTCTACGTGATCGAACTGATAAACTGTTGATTGAAGTTGGCTATCTAAAACTTTTCTATCAGTAACAATAATAACTGACTGAAATATTTTTTCGTTAAGGTCATTGTGAAGTCCTGCTAATCTATGTGCTAACCAAGCGATAGAATTAGATTTTCCTGAACCAGCACTATGCTGAATGAGATAATTCTTGCCTGAGCCATTCTCTTTTACATCAGCGAGGAGTTTGGTAACAACATCCAACTGATGATATCGAGGGAAAATCATTGTTTCCGACTCTAAATTTCCATCTTTGCCATATTTTTGTTCCAAATGCATGTACTTCTGCAAAATTTCAAGAAGTCTGTCTTTACAAAGAACATTCTCCCAAAGATATGAAGTATCGTATCCATCTTCATTATTAGGATTGCCTTTTCCTCCAACATTACCGGCGCCGTTACTCCCCTGGTTAAATGGTAAGAAATATGTTGAAGAACCTTCTAGCTTAGTTGTCATATATACATTTGTTAAATCTACAGCAAAATGTACTAACACTCTTTCTTTAAATGAAAAAATGGTATCTTTTGATGCTCTGTCAAACTTATACTGATTAATTGCGTTAGAAGTGTTCTGTCCTGTGAACTGACATTTTAATTCCATTGATACAATGGGGATACCATTAATGAATAAAACAATATCAATGCTGTTTTCATTCTTTACAGAATAGTGAAGTTGTCTTGTGCAATGAAATATATTTGCTTCATACTGAATTCTGCTTGTTTCGTTCAATGATGTCTCCGGTTTCCAAAAAACAGCCCTAAACGGAATTCCTCGATCCTTAAATCCATGACGTAAGACATTTAATAAACTCGTCTGTTTGACTTCACGAATAAATCTCTCAATGATTTGTTTTTCAGAGTCATTGCCATAGATTTTTACATACCTATCCCAATATTTAGGTTGACTATTCTTAATAAACTCTACAAAAGTTTCTTCATCTAGTCCGGAGTAACGGTTGAATGAAGAAGGATTTCCCTTTGTATATCCGCCATATGTAGTAAGATATTCTTCTATGTCCTGTTCAAATCTTTTTTCTTTTACATCGAAATCTGTCATAGACTATACCTCCTTTTTTCCAGTTACCACTTCGTAAATAAGGGATTTTTTGTATTCTTGAAGTTTTTCAATTTTAGCAGTTACTATGTTTATGTTTAACTCTATCCCTTTTACTTTTTTTTCTAGATAGTTTGCTATTTCAATCTGCTCTGTTTTGGGTGGTAGCAACACTGGCATACTTTTTAATAAATCTTGTCCTAGACTTGCTCTAGTTACTAAATTCATTTCTTTGATAAAATATTTTCTATGATGGTTGCTTCTAAAATAATATTTTGCAAATCCTGTTATCATTTTGTCGTTGTAAGGACGTAGCCTTATTAAAAAACCGGCAAACGTTGCTTTTGGAATGGTTTTCTCACAGACACAAGAAAAGCCTATCTCTTCAATTGTTTCCGAAGTTCTTGTAAAAAATATATCTCCTTCTAATACGGAATATTTTTTCTGTTCTTCATCTGAAGATTCAATTAATCCGCTAACATTAAGTGGTAGTGTGTAATTTTTATAAACATCCCCATATGTTACAAAAGGATTGCCTTTTCCAAAATATTCACCACCTTTAGAAATTCCATTTTGTGGTATGCCTATATTCCTAGCTCTGCAAATCTCCCAATTAATAGGAATTTTCCCAATAAAGTCAAAACCACTATCCTTCATCTCCACATCAGGATTCAATCCTTTTGTAACAGCTTCAGTAATAATTGATAATTTGTATTCCTTCAACTTCTCAATAATTGCCTGCTGTTTCTCAATAATCTCGTCAATCTTGGCACATTTTGAATCCAAATAATTAGCGATATGAGTTTGTTCTCTCTCGGAAATATTAGGTATTGGTAACGACAACATATCTTTCGCATTCAAAGCACTTCTAACACCTTCTCCTCCTAGGTGATTAAACACTTCTTGATAATACATGGATATAAACCAATAATATGAGTATCTATTATCATCACGCTCGTTTGAGAAAACGATATATGCCGGAGATACTAAACCAGTATAAGAAGAAAGACCAACTCTACTAGTATTTACATTTTCCAAATCAATCATTTTGAATACCAAACTATTTTCCCTTAGAATCTGATATCCTTCGAATTTTTCTGGTTGCAATCCTTCAGAATCCTCTTTGCTTCTCTTAATTACACCGTTAAGTGTGAGTGCCAAACGCTCATACTGTTCAACTGCATCACCGACAACTTCTTTTTTATTTTTAAATAAGCGTCTTGCTTTCGTTAATCTCCATTCTTTAGGTATCTCTCCAATCCATTCTACTCCGCTATCTTTCATCTCTCTCATAGGTCAAACACCTCCTCAAGGCTTCCCGATAATTCTGTTTCAAGTTCCATTATCTCTGCCATAATGTCTGCAGATGGTCTTGGAGCTTCATACTTGTAGAAATAGCGTGTGAATGGAATCTCATATCCCACTTTGGATTTCTTTTCATCAATCCAGGCATCCGGAGCAAATGGTAATACTTCTCTCTCAAAGTATTCTTTGATATCTTCCTTAAGTGGTACGTTTTCTGTATCACGAAGGGATGTATCCGGCTGTGGTTTCTTGTTCTTAAGAACAGGATTTCCTTCTTCATCAAGAAGTGGTCTTTCTACTGTAATCTTTGTGTAACCAAAATCTTCATTATCAAATATCTTGCTTACTTCGTTTTCTACAAAATCACCATATATTCTTGTAATCTCAGCAATATACTCTTCTGAAATATCATTACGTTTGTTTCCAAGTGCTTTTCTTCTCTTGACATACATTTCATTTGCATTTATAAGCTGCACTTTTCCTTCTCTAACAGTTCCAGCTTTCTTGTTTGAAAGTACCCATATATAAGTTGCAATTCCTGTATTGTAGAAAATATCATTTGGTAATGCAATGATTGTTTCAAGTAAATCATTTTCTAAAATGTATTTTCTGATGTCTGATGGACCAGAACCCGCATCACCTGTAAACAGAGGTGAGCCATTGTGAATTATCGCAATTCTGCTTCCACCCTGGCGTATATCTTTCATTTTAGCCATAGCAGTCATTAAGAATAACATCTGTCCGTCACTTGCTGCAGGAAGTCCTGCTCCAAATCTTCCACCAAATCCAAGCTTTGCTTCTTCCATAACTTTTGCTTTTTCATTCTTCCACTCTCTACCAAACGGTGGATTTGAAAGAATGTAATCAAAAGTCTGTCCTGAAAACTGATCGTCAGATAATGTATTACCATCTTTGATAAAGTCAGCATTGTTACCTTTAATTAACATATCAGCTTTACAGATTGCGAATGTCTGATCGTTAATCTCCTGGCCAAAAGATACTAATTCAGTAGAAGCATTAAGTGAATGAAGATATTCTTCTGCTACAGATAACATGCCACCAGTACCACAAGCAGGGTCGTAAATAGTTTTTGCCACATTATTTCCGGAAAGAATATCATTATCATCATGGAATAGGATATTAACCATAAGTTCAATAACTTCCCTTGGTGTATAGTGCTGTCCTGCGTCCTCGTTGTGAGCTTCTGAGAACCTACGAATAATTTCTTCAAAGATATATCCCATTTCCAAATTTGAGATTTCCTTTGGATGGAGATTTCCTTTGTCAGATGTAAACTCTTTTAAAACAATATAAAGAATACCTTTATTTGCCATAGTTGTGATATGCCCGTCAAACTTAAACTTCTCAATAATGTCCTGAACGTTATCCGAAAAACCATTAAGATAATCTCTGAAATTATCTTCGATATGATCCGGATCATTCATTAGTCTTTCAAATGTATATCTACTTGTATTATAAAAATCAAATCCTGAAGCTTTACGGAGCAATACATCTTTCATTGGCATACTCTTTACATCTTCATATCTTTCAATAACTTTATCCTTTGTATCATTCAAAATACAGTCAAATCTTCTAATAACTGTAAGAGGGAGTATTACATCACCATATTCATGTGGTTTGTATACACCTGTCAATTTATCTGCTATTGCCCATATAAGGTCTGCTTTCTGATTAATCTTTGCGTTCTGTTTCATTTTGCTTGTCTCCTTAGCTATTATTTATAAATATCAATCACTATTATTTGTTATTTTTAGAATTGTAATATGCTTCAATTTCCTCATCAGTTAACGGATAATTATGATAATCATAGCTCATGCTTGTTTCAACTACTTCTCTACAATATGGGCATTTGTCCTCTTCTTTGTCGCGACAACCTGGCATTTGTTCCTCACGATATTGCCTATATGGCTTATTGCGCTTCGGACATACTTTTATACCCTCTGATGAACCATACTTCTCTATATCACCATGTGTATTAGTATAATAAAAATTCAATGTTATTACCTCTCTTTCGTTTATTATTTTACTACATTAATTTCTATTTTTAATCATCTTTCTTTGACCATACTAAAATCCATTCTTTGTCCTTTACTCCGTATATGTCCCAAGACCAATCCGGAAATTTATACTGATCCTCTGATGTTGAACCGTATACTTTCCCATAATCTTTCATCTGCTGAACTGGGTCTTTCCATATTTTTACATATTTATTAGTTCCTATCTTCCTAAATATTGCTCTGCTACACTTTGCTTCTTTCCATAAAGTGAAAATATCTTCTCCGGTAACTTCTTCATTATCAAACATGTGTACAATATCATCCTCGTTATAACTGATGCCATCGGTGGCAAATCTTGATAAACCTTTATCTTTTGCAGCCCATGTTACTTTTATCAGTTCTCCATATCCGTCTCCGTTTATAAGTTGAAGAAATATTGTTACTTTTTTGTTTTTATAATCGTACTGATCGAAAGTGTGAAATGCACTATCCCATTTCCATTTATCTTCACTATAATTTATTATCTGCTTTTTATTATTCTGTTCTTCAGTATCGAATATCCAAATAACTCTGTATCCTAATGCATTGTAGAATCTGTTTCTTTCCTCAAATTCTCCGCTTTTAAGAGTACTGTGTTGAAATTCAAAAACTACCTTTTCATTTTCAAGTAAAACATCGGCTCTATGTTTCTTTCCATTGTATTCTTTAACCACTTCCTGGCATTCCTTTGGAAATCTGTTTTGCCATTCACAATGCCAATCAGACATATCATAATGCCAATTATCGACACAAGTTCTGCCGCTAGCATGTGCGAAATGGTGTCTCCTCATTTCCCCCATGCGTAAAATCAACTCACTTTCGCAGCTAGGACAATAGTACTTGCTCTGCCTGTTGGTATCGTCTATATATACTTTATTCTTATTTTCATCATTTGCAAAAAGCATAATTATATCACTCCCTTTGTTTGTTGTGAACTTACCACATCTGCTGATACAGTGCCAAATTAATGATTCTGTCTTTTACTTCATCATTGTATGGAAGTACTGTCTTAATTTCCCAAAACAAATCTGCTTTATATACAACAAGTATAAGCTCAGGTTCTTCCGTCATTGACCTAAATATATGTAATGGAATAACCCATGATATATCATTTATTCTTGCACTATATATAGGTTTGATATATGTTCTGTCACGTTGCTGCATCTTAAGTCCAAGTGTTAAGGCATTTTGAATCTTAACGGCCAGACTGTCCTCTGCTATATCTTTTATCTCATCAGGAAATCTTTCTCTTCGCTCATCGATGATGTGATTAAGTGCTTTATAGTTAATATCAAACTGCTCAAGAGTTGCCTCGAAATAATTCTTTGAATCAAAAAATGTCATAGGTTTTATTTCCTGCTGAGCCTGCTCATGAGTAAAGCCTTCGTTTATTCTATCGTTCTTTCCTTCAATAATTTTGTATGCCATATACTTTTCATTTTTCATATTGTATTTATATAGAAGAAATATATCTACACCAAACTTGTTCAATAACCCTGTATTGATGATTATGGAACGTAAATCGTTGATTATATAGTAATCAGTTTTTCGTTGTTCTATTATTGATTCGACTCTAGCTCCGATTGTCTTTATATATCGATCAAGACCGTTTTCTGTTTTCCAGTTATACATGAGAAGCTGCTGTTTGACTTCCTGAGTTACCATTGTAGGCTCAGCTTCGTATTCTCTTTCATTGACTTTCTTTCTAAGTTCTTTATATTCCTTATCTGCAGCATCCTCTTTATCAGTAGGGCTGATTTTATACATCATATCTTTGTGCGTTCGTTTTTCTATTTTTCTTGCGTACTTATCTTTAAACTTCGTTAAATTATCATATATAGTCTTTTCTTTATAACTTCTTTTTGCAAGAGAATGTGCAAGGGTGTTTGCATATCCCACATAGTATCCTTCAAATATGTTATTGTCGTTCTTATATAAAGATATAAACACCGGACTTCCGTTTCTTGCAATGCCGGTATCAAGCCATACGTAATCTGCCTTGTTTGGTTCGTTCTCTGATACGCCGCCAAGTTCATCGTTTATATAAAATATTGTACAAGGTTCACTTTTGATAAATTCGGCTATATCTTCTATGGTTATATTTATCTCCTTGTTATCCTGGGCGAACATATATGATATATTCTCAAGAATTGTGTCTGTATTCGTTATTATAATATTGTCTGCTATTTTGAACTCCATTTTTATCCTCCTTGTCTTTGGTAAAGATTAATTATATATATGGTGGGACTATCTCTCACCTGCTGCAACGTTGGTTCTATCCTCCTTCCGTGTTATTAAATTGTGATCCGCTCATCTGCCATATCCTATGACATAATTCTTATATAAATATTGTACTATTGTGATACTACAAATTCAACGGATTTAATGCATATACATACATATAATAATCTGCTGCATATTTGGTTCTCTTATCGGCTGCTGCAACATTGGTGTACTGCTGCAACGCTCACATAATATAGGCTTGTATAAGGCTCATATAAGGCCATATAAGACCTTATTTTTAATCCCTACTTACAACCCGACTGCTGCAAAATAGGCTCTTTAAAGGGCTTGTATTAACTTGTAAGTAGGCTTTTCTACTTACAACCTTGTGTCCCCCAATTTTAAAGGGTTTGAGCCATATTTGAGAATAATCGAACTACTACTAACGTAGTAAAACAAACTTTTCCCCTTCGGGAAACAAACAAACCAAACCAAACACAAACAAAACATCTTTCAGAAAACCAAAACAAACTATGTTTCATTCCATGTATTTTTGTCTTATAACCTTTTCCTTTTTCTTTTTATTTACATATATAAACCAAACTATATATTCCTTTTTTGATTCTCATATATATACTATTTTTTATTTATTTACTTTTAACAAACTACACCCTCCGGGAAACATAAAACCAAACCAACCAAACTAAAACTAACCAAACTAAAACTAACCAAACTAAACTAACCAAACTGACTTAGACCAAACAGACCAAACAAACCAAACGCACATGCTGTTTTGTTTTCGTTTGTCCCGTTTTGTTTTCTTCCCCGTCAGGGGAAGGGGGCGCGCGGGTTTTGTTTTGTTTCGTTTTGTTTTCTTGCAGCAGATGAACATTTCATATCCCTTTAGGGAAGGGGGCTTTTGTTCGTTTGTAAATATATATGTACATATAGTCGTACATACATTTGTACATATATGAGATATATAAGAAACTGCTTGCAGCAGTTTATATATATCCCCTATATATATCATAGCAAACTATATGTCCCAAAATATTCCCTGTTATATAGCAGATACAGGTATATATCGGCTATATATAGGTTTTGTTTCGTTTGGTTTGGTTTTGTTTTGTTTGTAGTTTCGTTTGGTCTGTTTCCCGAAGGGTGTTTATTATATAGAGCTTGCAGCAGCTGATATAATAATTAAACTTTGCAGCAGTTCACTTGTAAAGAAAGCCTTGCAGCAGTCTGTGGATATTATATATATGCATATATAAGAAATCCGACTTTGCAGCAGGTGAGTTATATATATGGTATATATATAGGCTTTGCAGCAGATAAGCAAAATTATATATAGCATATATATAAGTAAAGGCTTGCAGCAGTTCCCATAAAAGCAGACTTTGCAGCAGATAAGCAGGTAAAACCTGCTATGCAGCAGTCTGCATATAAAGGAATATCCTATATATAAAACCAATATATATAGGCTGTATATACAGACTATATGTAATGCTTTTACTATACTGTATGGTCTATATAGCATATATGGTAGTTGTTATATGTCTATATATAAGGAATGGTATATATATGCTCTTATATATAGGTAATATATGAATGATTGTATATATATAGGTGTGTGCCAGTATATATATATGATTTATCAATAGGAATAGAGGGTGTTTTGGATTGTTGTGTGTCTGTTGCTAAGGGTTAATGCTTATATATCCCTGTACTGATTGTATTATGGTGTTTCGACGCCTGTCGGCTGTTATGACGTATATATACGTCTGCTTATATAGAAATGATATGGATTAAGCATGGGGCTTGCGGTTATGTGGCTGTATTGTGTAGCTATATATATGGAATAATAAGGCTTATCTTGGCTCTTAGTGCGTTGCACTAAGGATTTACGCATACGTATGGATATAGGAAACCAGTACGAGAAAAGGGCTTAATATGGGCTTTTTTCGCTCTTTATGCCCGATGGGCTGTCTTGTGCGGTATGTTTTGGTGGCTTTTGTCCTATATATACCGGTATTATCCATGTATCTGATTTTTCTGTCTTTTTAAAAAGGATCCTGATGGCAGGTGCCAAACAAAAACAGGTACAAAACCAAACGTCTGGTACGTACTCTCTTCTTATTTCTGCTACTGGTCTGACTGCTGCCTTTTTAATAAATTTGGCTGTGCTTTGATGTGAAACGGCTCTTTGGAGGGGGGCGGAAGGGGGCTTTTTTGACTTAAAATGTGTTGTTCTACTTACAAGTTATAGGTTCTACTTATAAGTTATAAGTTTAACTTACAAGTTATGGCGGGATTTAAAACTTTTGTGTCACAGACATAGACAACATACTATTACGTTGCCGGTTTGTTATTATATTTGACATTTTTTTGTAGTTGATTATAATAGGTATTGTAGTTATTTAAATACTACAAATCCATTGTTTCATTTAGGGCTTTTGTAGCCTTAACTTGAGTGATTTTATTTTCACAAAAGGAGGAAGATACTTCGGTGTCGATCTTGTAGCTATAACGAGGAGGAAGATGCTTTTGCATCGATATTAAAGAGGGACTACCACTCGAAACAGGAAAATTTATAAAATTCAGCAGCTATCTGTTTAGGCAGGTAGCTGTTTTTTGTTGAAATTTTAAAATAATCTGTTACAATAAGACTTGCGGTTTGACGAAATCAAATCGCTTCTTGAAAAACCTAGTAGTTTTTCATCCCCAATACATTATATAGTTTTTTGCCGTCTGCATTTTCAGGCGGCAATTTTCTTTTTGGTACCGACATGAATGTCGGGACCAAAATCCGTACCCGGTGCTAACAGGCAGTTGACTTTGTCTTTATCTTTTACTAAAATATGAAAGAAGTTTTCATTTTCATTTATTGAAAATCTCAATTCGTTTTGAGCAACAAACGGCTGTCTGTTTACAGATGGCTGTTTTTGTTTTTCGGTGTTTGTATTTTTGATTAATTTCTTATTTTTCGGTACTTTTCTAATTTCTACTTACAAGTTTTTATGCTATAATCAACATTGTATAAAAAACAGGGGGGTAGAACGATGATTTCATCTAACGAATATCTCTCTTCTTTGATGAAAAAGGAAAAGGTAGGAGGCAGTGAGCTGTTTTCCACGATGATGAAAACCTTGGCGTTGTCAAATGAAGAGATTCTAAAACTTCTAAATGAAACTCACAATGTTAAAAAATTAGAGATTATTGCACTGCTGCTTGGATGCGTTTCGTCACAGCAGATTTTTGATATGAATTATCTGTTTTGTGATGATTACGACGGACTTTTAAGAGCTTTGTCCAGACATTCAAAGAACGGTTACATGGAATCCATAAGGCTTAAGGGCAATGATGCAAATGTGCGAAAGATTTACGGTCTGACTCCTGAAGGCTTTAACAGGGTTTTTAGACATGTATCCTCAATCAGTGATACTGATGGTTCGTACTGTCTTAAAAATCTTGCTCTTAGGAAACCGTCTTTTCACGAATATGGAATATCGCTTTCGTTAATGTCTTTATACAGAGCCGGCTTCGAATATGATTTTGAAAAAGAAGTTGTATCCTCAGACGCATTAATCAATACTGAGGACAGTGTAAGAACTGATGCGATTTTACATATAAACGGAAAGGAATATTATCTTGAGCAGGACATGGGAACAGAGTCCCAGGCAAAACTTGTATCAAAGATAAAGATGTATGATGATCCAAACAAAACTCTTATCTTTACCTTCCACAAGATTGTGCCATCTCTGACTATTGCGTATCCTGATACGTCACTGTTTCTTGATGGGACAAATTTTTTACCGCTTGGTGATGTTTTAGGGCGAAAAGACATAACCTTAAAACCAAACGAAAAGAAGTTTTTGTATCTTGCAAAAGCCGTTGTTGGCAAAAAGGGAACAATAACTGATATTTCATCAAAGGTTAAACAGATAGGTATTCTTGACCGTGCTGTCAAGCTTGAGGCTTTTAAGGAATCCCGTATGCTAAATATGCTTGAAAAGATTCTGGCTGCTCCAAGTCTTTACCGTTTTTGTGATGAGGGAATGGATATCTACTGCCACCAGTCAGAACTTCTTTGTCACTCCAATGCTTTTAAAAAGCAGGACTACACTCCTCTTGTGCAAAAGCTCTTTAAGGACCGTTTGTCATCGAAAGAAGCTTATTTTGAATTTGAAGGTATTATGTTTAAAAATGCATTCAGGTTAAAAGAGGGTAGCTACGTTGCCATTGAGCGTGTAGAAGAAAATCTTGGCGGACTGGTTCGTATGATGAATGCAAGAAAGAAAGAGTCCGGCAATTACTTTATTCTTGTCGTTAACACTATAACTTTTGCTCATACTCTTGCTAAACTTCTTTTCCAGGGACACAGAAATCTTTCGAACTTTATCATAACTGATGAGAACGGATATGAGACCTTTGTTTCAAAGTCTGGCAAAATAAAAAGAAGGGATATGAGCGAATGAAATATTTTTTAAAAACTTTAATAGTTGTACTTACTGTTTCTATTATCTGCTGCATGGCATATGTCGGTTACTATTTTTACCAGTACAGTAAGACGGATGCAGCTTTTAATGAGATTGAGAATACGTATGTAACTGATGATGAAGAAGAAGAAACAAAGACTGATTCTTCTTCTACTGTTTCATCAAAGAGCAAAAAGGCGAAAGTTGATATAGAAGCTTTAAAGAAAAAGTATCCTGCTGCATCGGGATACATATATCAGAAAAACGTACTCTCGTATCCGATCATGCAGTGTGACAACAATGATTACTACTTAAAACATTTGCCTGATGGTTCCTCATCCATCTCAGGCTCAATATTTTTTGAAAAAAGCACAACCACTGATTCAAGAGCCATTCTTGTTTTTGGTCACAATATGAGAAACGGAGCCATGTTTGGCTGTCTTAAAAAGTTCAGGGACAAAGACTTTTTTAAAAAACATAAAAAGTTTCAGTTATATATAGGAAGAAACTCATTTGAGGCTAATGCTTTTTGTGTTTTTAACACAAATGCTTACTCATACGTCTATGACTACTTTGGAGCAAACGACAAAGGTCTTTCATTTGATGATTTTGTGGTAAAGATCAAATCTGCTGCCACATGTGTTAATGAAGATTATGTTCCAGGTGCTAACGACGGTCTTGTTCTTCTTTCTACCTGTACAAACGGTGACGGACGATTAGTTGTTGCATTATCAATTAAAGATTACGTGGACGTTATTGAAAACGCCGGTGAGATGAAATATTTATATGAACTTAATTAAGGAGGTATTTATTATGAATGAATATTTAAAGAAGGGTTATGAAAAAGCTGCAAGTTATAATATTTTTTATCCATTTATTGTTTCTACTGTTGTAGCCTGTATGGAACTTTTGGTGTATTACGGTCTTGATCTTGAGCATAGGATTAATGATTTAAACTGTTTTGTTTACTTTTTGGTACTGTTTCTTGTGCCGGTGGTTAAATATGTATATGATTTAAAACACTGTTCAGCTTTTATATCAATTTATAAAGGAGCAAGTCTGCTTTTAATTGTTTCATCAGCAATATTTATTATTTTTGGTGACAACAGACCTTCCTTTTTTGTTCCGCTTATTATGATTTTCAACATCATGGCAGCTTATATGTTTATCCGTTCTTATAAAAAGATGGATTCTGTCAACATTGGCTATGTTATTGATAATTTTAATCTTGCACCTGAGAACGAAAAAACTGTCTTTGTGTCAAAGGGAAAGATTGATTTTAATTCTGACAATTTCTTTACGGGTGTTAATCTCCTTCTCCCAATGGCTAAGCTTTGGTATGAGTTTGCACCTTTGTATGTTGACAGGAGAAACGAGGGAGTTTCTAAAGATGATTGCTTCCTGAAATTTGAACGAAACGACAAGGGAGATATTCTTGAAACTAAAAGTGCTATGATTTAGGAGGTATTTTATGGAATACGAAGCATTTAAGAAAGCCTACGAAGATGTTGGCAGCTATCGTGACACTACTGTTCAGGCAGCTCTTGTTGCAATGCTTTTATCGGCACTCCTTAGTTTATTGCTGGAGCTTGCTCCAAGTATCTGCATTTATGCTTATATTATTGTTCTTGTTGTCCTTGCAGCTTCGTATATGAAAAAGTCTGCATATATTGCCGTTAACGGATTTGTAAGAATAATTTTTTGTCTGTTTGCCGGCATTGTTCTTCTTATTGTTCATGCACCGCTTTTTGTAAATGTAATGGTTCTTTTTGTGGTAAGCATTCTTACGATTGTTGTCCAGGATCAAAAACTTAAAAAGGATGTTACATACATCTGCTACTTGCCTTTTTACTACAAGGTGAATTTTGAAGATAACCGTATGGTTTTTGTTTCAAGGCACAAGATACTTGACTACAGCTCAAGAATGCTGTTAAATGCCGTTGCAATGCTCTACCCTATTGCTTCTGATACTGTTCCAGTATTTATTGACAGAATCAATGAGGACGTTCCTGAGAATGAACGTTTCATCAGCTTGTCAGTAGATGATGAGGGAAATGTTGTTGAAATTAAAAGGGCTTTTATTTAGTACGCATTTTGGGATATATAGTTTGGTACCATGGAATTATATTTTCCATGGTACCGGTTTGGCACCGGAAACGGTGCTTTTTTATTTTTTAAAAAGTTTTAATTTACCTCTTGAAATAGGTGTACACCTATGCTATAATTAAGTTGTGGGTAGGTGTACACCTATCCACAGAGGGAGGTGTGTTTTTTGGAAAAGAAAAGATATTTTGTAAAGTTCACGAGCATGTGGAGTGGAACTGTTAAGATACACAGTTTTGATACTAAGGAAGAAGCTTTATGGTTTATGAAGCAGGTAGACGGAATACTGCTTGACTGGTAAGGAGGTTTATATGATACAGGATTGGGAAGATAAGGAATTAAAAGATTATAAAGGTTTTGGAGTTTTCAAAAGATGGGAAGTTGCAAAGGAGTCCGAGATTGACAAAGGTATAAAGGTTTCAAAGCCAAAATATTACGCATGTGATGACGACGATGTTATTAATGAGGAAGGCTGCGATTCCCTGAAGGAATTAAAGAAGTTAATTGATGAATACGTAAAGTGAGGTGTCGGCAATGTATTGTACATATCATTTGACAGAAAAAGAAAAAGGAAAAAAGGTAACAAGTTCTTGGGATGGTGACTGTACCATATACACAGTATATGAAAATGAAGAAGAATATGAAAAGGACTTGGAAAGAATTAAGAAGTTAGATGAAGAGCATAAAAGAAATATAGAGGCGTATCTAAAATGCGGTGCCGCTGATTACTAAGGGGGGGGACAAAGATGATTTACAAAGACAGAAAAACAGGAGAGAAACTTTATCCGGTTTGCAGTTTCAATGACAACCAGCACAAGCTCTATAATGTATATGACATGGTTATGGGTGATTTATATGAAAACAAAGACCCGGACATGGAAGATGAGTTATACGAAAAACGCGAACGTATTGAAAATGCTCTTGAGGTTTTTGGAGCCAATGTGATTGATGGAATTGTATATGCCACATATAAAGACAGTGTGATTATAAAAGACTACATAGCAGCTTACAACTTAAGACATTAGAAAGGAACAAGAAATGAAATATTATGATCCAGAATATGACAGAATTGTTGAAGAGGATGTTATTAAAAAACAGTATGACATATTCAAACAGCAGCCATGGTTTACAAAAACTTATGAGCAGTTTAAAAATGATAATTTTATTAAACTAAAGGAAGGAGAAACTGAAAATGATTAGTGAGATTTATTTATCCATTGTTATTGATAAGAAAGTTTCAAGGAGTGATGTAGTGTCACTCTTTGAATACAGACTTTTTGGAAAAGCTATGGAGTGTTCGCTTTTCTTTCACAATGCCAGATACTCGTATGAAGGCGACAAAATAGTATATAAGGCGACAGGGCTTGATTTAAGGAGCTGCCCTGATGCAAAGAGCATTTCCTTAGATGATGTGAAAAATGCCAAGTGTCTGGGCTTTAAGTTTTATTCCGATACATGCAAGCTTAAGTCAATAGTCGGCATAACTGTCAAAGACTCTGATGGAGACTGCTACTTTCTCACTCCTGATCAGATAGAAAACACTCTGTCTTATGTGAAGGATAAAAGCAAAAAGAAGAAGCTGCAGATGTCAATAAGGGATACTATTGAGAGCGTGTGCGAAGATATATGCGATAACTTTTGTAAATACCGCGACACATGCGATGATGATTCTTTGTGTGAAATAATTAGAAATGGCGGCAACTGTCCGCTTGATGCATTACAGTAAGGAGGTATTTGAAATGAGTATAGTAAAAATTGAAGAACATTTATTTAAGGTTGGGGATACTGTAAAAAGGGAATACAGAGTTTTCAGAACGGCTTTTGTATACGACACAAAAATGAAGCTTGATAAAATCGAAAAAGCCATTCCAAGACGGAAAATATTCCACTACTAAAGGGGGTGACAATGTAATGATTAGAAGAATGCATTTTGAAATGTTAATGAATAAAAAACCTGCCAAGGGAGACATTGTTTCTCCTGGCGGTTACGAATTTGTCAGTAACGGTGTAACTTACGCATTTGATTTTCTTGATTCAGGATACACATATGATAAGAATACCGTTATATATGATGGCACTAATCTTGATACTACTGCTTTTCCGGATGCAGCCAAGATAACTGTTGATATATTAAAAGATGCAGTATTTACCGATTTTTACGTGGATATCGACGGTAATAAGGACCTGTATCCTGTAAAACTTAAGTTTTGCGTTATTGAGTTTATCGATGATAATGGAAAGATTTCAGTTTATCAGTTAACCAAAGAAAATCTAGTAAACATAGAACAGTGTTTTCAAGAATATAAAAAGGCGATATAGAGAGGAGATTTTAATATGGGATATTGTTTAGGAGATGATACTAAGGGCAGCGAACAGTGTGCTTTCATTATTACAGATGAGGAAGCAAAAAATTTTATTGAACTTGGAAGTAATGCTTTTGTGTACGGTCAGAAACTGGCTAAGGAAAATGAAGTGGCAGATAAAATTTACAGCTGTGCATTAATTGATTGCGGTGGTTTTTACAGACTTCAGGTTACATATTAGTAGAAAGGAGAATTATTTATGAATAACCAGCGAAGAAAATGTATAAGGAAAATATGTGATTCTATTGAAGATATCAAAGAGCAGGTAGAAAGTGTTTTTGAGGAAGAAAATGAGTCTTTTGACAACATTCCGGAAAACCTTGAAGGCTCTGAAAGATACGAAACAGCACAGGCTGCTGTTGATAATCTTGAAAGTGCACTTTCAAGCATCGAAGAAGTAATTGAATATCTTGAAGAGGCTATGAATTAAATTATCCCGCCACGGAGGTTACGATGGCAAAGGTGGTGCAATATGACACAGGCAATGGATTTTTATATTGATTCAAAAGATAAATTAGGAGAAGAGATAAAAGTTACACCCATGATTACAAAAAGGGGATTTATTGAGGACGGTTGGGAATATACATTCTTTTTCTATAAGGGGGAATTGGCAAAGGTTGAGGCTTGGAACCATAGAGAGTTGATTGAGATATATAATAAATAAATTTATCCCGCCACGGAGGTAACGATGGCAGAAAGGAAAAAGTATGAGTTGCAATACTACAACAATGGCATGGAGAGTATACGGTGCTCCAGGGCATCGCCAGAGAGAATCGTTTAATGAGTCTTCCAAATATGATTTTAGCGAGAATGGAAATACAAGAGTTATAGAAGTTCAAAACTCCGATATTACAGGAACAAATGAGTATTCAAAGGTTATAATCACAAGAAACACATTTTCTGAATGTATAGATGAGCTAAACGGACAGCTTACTGATGGTATATTTGAAAACTCAGCTGTTGGCAAAGTTGTGGAGGTGGGTGTTTGATGGCTAGAAAGGTTTTGGTTGTATCAGACGGAGCTATTAACGAAAAGACAATTGGTGATGAATTGGAAGATCTGCAGGGTGAAGTTGACGGATACATTCAAACTACATACTTTGGCGAAAAGCTTGCAGAGAGAAAAATAAGCCTTATATTTAACGAAGATGGTAAGATGATAGGTCTTCCGCCAACAATAGCTCTTGTTGAAGATGGAGAGTTGATTGATGTTATAGTTGGCAATGTAGTAATATGCAGTAGCGATGCTACTTCCTTTGGAAGCATAAATGAGTCCCAGAAGGATTTTATAAAAAAGGAACTGGCACCGGCACTCTTTACTAATGGTCAAATAGGTTTTGTGTTTAATGTGTAGGTGTTGACAGTTTAGTGAAAGAAAGGAAAATGATTATGACAGATGAGCAATTAAAGATAATGAACCAGCTGGAAAAAATCATGCAGCCTAAAAGAGATCATATAGAAAAACTTGAGAGGCTGTGTACTTCTTCCAAAAACAATCCGGTTGCAGCGGATTTTCTAAATCACTACTCTACTGAATACGCACAGTATCAGGAGTTAAAGTTGTTGCTTCTCCAAGAGTTTAGCAATTAATTTTCTTTGGGATTGAAAAAAATCCCAAAGAAACACATAAATATGAGATAATGGCATAATAGAGATGTTTTTGTAAAAGGACGATTGTAGGAGGTATTTATGAAAAAGGTGTTTTTAGTTTTAAAGAATAAAGTTGAAATTAAAGAAAAAGATTTTGAAGCATTCGAAAAAGAAGGTTTACGTTTCCTTAGTAGAAAAGAGTTGTATGATTCTGATCCACTTACTGAGCTTTTAACGGAAGATGAAGATAAAGCAACCGAGTTCTTTACTGACACAAAGATTGAAGTAAGCAACAGGCTTGGAGGTGCAGTTTACTACAGAGATGTTGAATTCTATACGATAAGTAAGCTTGCTATCGCTGATGAGGTATATGATGAATATAACGGCAATCTCGAAGAGATTGTTCATGAAGGTGTGCTTGTTGATTCAGAATGTGAGTGGGATTATGACTGTTCAGAATTCAAAAACTATTTTCCTGAATATGCAAAAAATGAAGTTGAGTCAATGGTTGATGAGTATGAGGACAACCAATTTGATAAACTTGTCGAAGATCTTGAAAAGTCAGAACACAAGTCATGGATGGATAAATTTGAAGATAAAGAAGAGTTGAAATTGGAAATCAGATGGATTTGGGATGAATATCACTAAGATTCTTTACAATAATTAATATATTTGGAGGATTGCAATGAACAAATTTATTAATAAAGTTCAAAAGAAAATAGACTTTATGAAATTAAAAAAGCAGGATTTAGAGTGTCTTGCAAAGAAGGGCGAATATATTCTCTCTTTGTGTGTAAATATAGAAAAGGATAGCATTAGTGCTCCGGTGGAACATCACCTTCCTTTGAAAGACTCATCAGGGCGGGATAATGATTCAAACAACTGGAAACTTACTGATACTGAAAAAGAAACTGTTATATCGTATACGAAAGACCTTTTTTCATATGCTGAACTTGTGGTGAACTCTTATGATATTCATAATGATAAGCTTGAACTGCTTCCTTTATGGTTTGTCTTTCCAACTTTTGCTTTAAATACGATACAATGGCGAATGGGCATAGCTGAGAAATATGAATCTATTTATTTCGATGCGATTGATCAATTAAGTAAGGAAGAATGGAACTTATACAAAGAAAAATACCCTATTCCTCCGTATATGGTTGAACGATATGCATTTAATGTCAGACATAATTTCTACTAGGTGTAGATGAATTTAGAATATTAAAAATGATTGAATCACTTTGAATGGATTCCTTTGCCAATAAGGCAGACGTAGAAATGTAACTTAAATGGATTAAAATTTATTTATAAGGAGGATGCATATGAAACAGCTTGAAGTTATAAGAAAATTGTATGAAGAGCTTGGTTTTGACGAGCCGGATATTGTTTCAGATATCAGCAATAATTATTTGACTGAACATACTGCAAGAAACGGAAAAGATGTATTATGGTATGTTGATGAAAGTCATAATGCGGCTATCTATGTAGATAGTGAAGAGTTCTTGAGCGAAACTGAAATCAATAAAGAACTTTGCTGAATATTTATTGATAATCAGCTGTTGCCTGTACTACTGTTTGCAGCAGCTGATTACTGTTTACAAACAAACGAAGGAGGTTTTGGAGTTTTTTATGAAAGAATACAATATAGAAGAAAATTTGGAAAAAAGGGCTACTAAAAGAGCTCCAATTAAAAATGTGGTGATTAATTGTCCTGTTTGCAACTATGATTTGTGCGGACAAAATGAAGAGTCACGTCAAAATTTTTGTCCTACTTGCGGGCAGGCACTAGATTGGTCTGGATTCGATGCCGTTGATGGAAATGATAGAAAGCGATATACCGCCCCTGTTCCCCCTTATTACATTACCAACAGTATTAACAGCAGATATATTCAAAATATAACTAATATGATTTGCGATTGCACTAATAATGATTGTAATATCAATGTGGTTAAAGGTTCTGAGGAAGACTTACTTGATCGCTCATTTATGAAATTCTATCTGGCAGCAGTTTTTAGCTTATACGATTCTGAACGCGATTTTCAGTATGAATATTTAATAGATGAATTTAGAAAAGAATGGTGTGATGAAAATATAGAAAAAAATAATGTTCCGATGTTAATTGATAACTTCAAAAGATTAAAGAATTCTTGGGTGCTAGGTTTTTTTGCTCCAATAAGGCACATATATGAATCCGGAGACAGCAATATCATTGAAAGCTTACATCGTCGTTGTTTTAGAAGGCTTGTACGCTACCCTTACTGCTTTGATAACATTTGCACTGACAATTACCCAGAAATATCAGATAGTGAAGCTGAAAAAAATGGTTATCCGAGCTGTGAGAATAAAAATAAAGAGAAGTCGAGTGTATTTTTTGGTGTAAGAATATAATTAATTTTATTACTACTAGAGTTTTTTGTAATAAGCTTTATAACTTTAAAGGAAGTGTTTTGTTATGACTTTTGGTGAAAAAATAAAGGCTGCCAGAAAATATAAAGGCTATACTCAAAAACAGTTAGCTGATATGGTTGGTGCCAAGCACAACTCAATAAGCGATTGGGAAAAGGATAAAAACAAACCTGATGCCAGTTGCATTGAAATACTGTGCAGTACATTGGATATAACTCCTAACTATTTATTTGGTTTCTCAGATGATCTCTTTTCTTTGGACGATGTTGATTTTGCGAGAAAATATCGTAAACTGGATATTTATGGAAAAGAAGTTATTGATTTACTGATAAATAAGGAATATCAGAGGTGTATTTCTCAGGCGGAGAGCCATAAAGAATGATTATGAAAAGCTAAGAAAAAAAGAATGTATCTTTTGTGATGTATTTCAACCCTGGTGTTTTCCTTGTATGAATTATTGATGAGGTTAGCATAATGATGGGTAAGACTTATATTAGATTTACTCAAAGATATGGAGATGGCTTAATGTTAAAAAATTTTTTTAGGAAACAAAAAAGAAAAACTACTATTAAAAAAGAATATTCAGATTCTATTATTCCATTTGTTAATGATATTGTAGATATACTACAGATAGAGCGTGTTTACGTCCAACTTGTGGATTGCCTTTATAATACTGAAGGTCAGGTTATGGCACAGGTTAATCTACAAGAAGATGAACTCCCCAAAGATGCACAGTACTGTGGCGGATATTACTTCGATGAAAAAAATACAATAATACTTCCGCGTAAGTATTGTATGCCTTCGGATGATTATAGTACAACAACATTTGTTGATCTTACTACTGCTGAACTGCTTTTTGGACTGGCTCATGAACTACGACATGTATGGCAGCATACATACCATATGGATAAATACTATCAGACTAATGCAGTGAATTTTGAAATAGTCGATGATAAAGCTGAAATAGATGCGGATGCTTTTGCTCTTAGTTTTGTCTTTTCTAATAAAACCTCTTTTTCAGTTGATGATATACCTCATTATCACACGGAGATATGCTTACAGGCTACTATAGACAATGGCAGCAGATGGTTACGTGCAAAGGAACTTACAAGGGAATATGATTTTGGAGATTATACTAAAATTGAAAAAGTAAAGACGACTGCAAATTATAATGTTATAAATCGCGATATTTTATTAATGAAAAAAATGGGACTTATTTGATACTAATAATAGAAGCTATGGTTCAGTGTGATGTGACTCACTTCTGCTCCATAGCTTTTATTTTTATTCTTCTGCTATATAGCTTGCAATATAACTATTTCCCACCCATTTTGGTTTGGAATCAAGCCAGTTTCTAATCTTGTCAATTAGTTTTTCTTCCGGAATATGCATTCCAAGTCTGATAAGTAATTCCTTTAATGCTTCATTGTCTTTTATCTGCATTCTTTCTAGAGGGTATTCAATCCATATCTGTTTTCCATATCGGTCTTGAATGATGATTTGATAGACTGTAGTTCTTCCTGATTCTATCGAGAAATGACCTGTCTCAAACGCTTCTTCTTTTGAGAAAAATTTTACAAACTCCGGTTCGGGAAGGAAATGAGCAAAGGTCATCATAAGATCAGTATCCATCAAATCCCAATATTTACTTTGTTGGGTTAAGACGGTGCTACCGTTGTATTGCCATAATCTGACTCTTATTTTATCATATCTTGCACCGTAACTTTCTTCATCTTCCTGTCTGAATTCACTTTTTTCCGTTATGAGTTCAAATTGTTCACCATTTCTGATAATGTGAAGAACCGAAACATCTGCTATGTACTTTACGAAATCGTCTACATTATCTGATAGTATTCCCCAGTTTGTAAGTATTTTCCATGTTCCATGGGGCCCTTCTCCATAGTAGCCACAATTCACACCGTTGAACCAATATTCTTTTCCATTTTTCAATATGACTACAAAATGAGCTCCCTCAATGGGTATTAGTCTGTTTGGCATTAATTCGTCAATTAACTGATAAAAGCCATGGCTCACTCCGTCATATTCTTCAAAAAATACATATATTTCTTCGATATCGTCAGGGTTTATGTTTAATTCTTTTACGGCTTTTACAGTTCTATCGGTGTATCCGTCCCCTACTATCACTGTTGAATAAGATGGTGTTCTTTGATTAATTTTGTTTGATAACGCAATAACCTCTGGTCGCCAGTATAGATTTATGTTTGATGTAACCTTAAACGCTTCCAATTCTCCATGCCTAATGTAGGTTTGGAGTTGTTGCCTTGTTCTCTTTAGTATTTCACAAGCTTCTTCTGTTGTTACTACATTATCCTGTGCTATCTTTTTAATTCCGTCATTTTTTTTCATCTGAACCCTCCTTACATTATCTTGTATTTATTTAATTATATATCTTTTACACTTTTTTTTCAAGAAAATATGTAATTGCTCGCTTTTTACTTTACAGTACTGTAAAGTAAAGTGATAAAACGTAAACTTTCTTCTTGCAATAGGTGTACACCTATGCTATAATATAGGTGTGAGGTAGTTAACCGCTTGTGTATTCGGAGCTACTAAAACAGGGAGGAAGATGTCAGAAGACATCGATTGCTAAAAGCAAGGAGGTTTATATTATGGAAAAAAGACAGGTAAAAACAGAGAGAGGAACAATTTGTGTAGTTGCAGAATTCAAATCAAGTGAAGAGGCTATGGAGCATGGTTTCTACTATTCATTTCACAGTACTGATTTAAACTGCCATGTATTTTCGAAATGCCTTGATGATTTAGGACACCACCACCAGTTTGCCCTTGTAAGATAAGGGGGTAAGCGTATGCAGCAGGAATGTTTCTCATTTGTATACGACATGGTTGATTACATAAGGGATTGTGACTGTACTGTTAATACTCCGGTTATAAGAGGTGTTAAGGATAATCCCATTTATGGTAAAGGACATGTTATTACTCCAAGAGTTAAAGGAAGAACAGACAGTGAACATTTCAAAAACATCTATCTTGACAATTTACTTCCACTTGAAGATTACGACTTAATAGTCGTACTCTTCTCCGGAGGTAAAGATTCAATGGCTTGTTATTATAAGCTGATAGAGCTTGGTGTTCCAAAAGAAAAAATAGAGCTTTGGCACCACGATATAGATGGTGGTCATCCATTAAGAAGAATGGATTGGAAATGTACAAGCAATTATGTAAAAAGCTTTGCAACAGCCGAGGGGGTTCCTTTAAGAATATCCTATCGTGTTAACGGATTCTTTGGAGAGCTGTATCGTGTTGGTGCATCAGAGCCGATCAGATGGGTTGACCCTGATACTGAAGAGATAAAAGAATGTAAGTTATCTTACAAGCAAAAAGAATGTCAGGAGTTAAAAAAGACCTGTACTGAAGACTTGGAAGACAAGCTGAAAGATTATGGCTACAGAATGAAGTTTCCAGCTAAATCGGGCGATTTAAGCACCAGATGGTGCAGTGCTTATCTAAAGATTGCAGTTGCAGACAGTGTAGTGAGCAACCTTGATTCTCTTGGAGAACTTGAAAGCCTTGGTGGAAAAAGACATAAGTTTCCGGCGAAAGGTTCTACTCACAATGGAAGATGGTGTTCAGGAAACTTAAAGGCAGCAGTCCAGGACAGTATTACTTCAAACATGGATGAAACGAAAGAAAATAAAAAAATACTTATTGTATCTGGTGAACGAAGAGGTGAAAGCAAGGGACGTTCAAAGTACAACGAGATTGAAATTCACAGAACAAATGCTGAAAAGAGAGCTAACAGAACTGTTCACCAGTGGAGAGCCGTTATTGATTATTCTGAAAAGGATGTATGGGAAGTGTTAAAAAGACACAAAGTTAATCCTCATCCTTGCTACAGAGCAGGGTGGAATCGATGCAGTTGTGCAATGTGCATTTTCTCTACTCCTACTCTTTTCGCAGGAATCAGAGAGCTTTACCCTGAAGAATACGAAAAACTCAAGAAGGATGAAGAAATTCTCGGGTTTACACTTGATAATAAGAAAGATTTGGATTCATTCGTAGGAAACGCAAAGTCATGTGTATATAATGGCGATTCAAAGGCAATAAAAAGCCTTGTAACAGGCGAATTTACTACAAATGATGTCTTTGTCAAAGATAAGTGGATGTATCCTGCAGGAGCATTTCATGGTGCTGAGGGTGGTCCTTGTTGACCGCCCCGGCATAATACATTGTTTGAGAGAAATAATCGTGGCTTATTATGGCTGACAATTACAATGGAATATAACAAAAATACTGATTGATAAGGAGATGTAAGTTATTATGACTAAAGAAGAATTTAAGAAAATTTTGGATGTTTTTATTACTGCAAGAAGAATCAGGAGCGAACTTATTAGAACTCTTATCGGTGGAGACGAAACCGCTACTCCAATAAACGAAGATGCTCTGTTTAGTAAGATAGAGCGATTTGAAAATATTATAAAGGAGCATTCGTTATTTGCAGGACCACGTACTGATGAAGCTTATGCCAATTTATTTAAGATAATTGATTCAAGCCAATTATCTTTGGATGAGAAGGTTGATAAGCTGTATAAAGAATAATCGTATAAGGAGAGATTTATAATGATAAGATGCTTTCGTGGAGATGGCGATAAAGAATATTCAGACTTGGAGCTTATTACACGTATTGATAAAATACTTGATGAAAATAAAAACTATACTGATATAGAAATATCTTTTTGGCAGCTCGATGAATACAGGGGGTGTGTTTCTATAACTTTTGGCAAAAAGCCTTTTAAACTTGGAAGTACGCATGTACTACTGCTTCATGAAATAAATCTTGAAACAGAAACGTTTAGCGACTGCGTAAAAGAGATACAGCGTGAAAAATCATTGATTAAAAGGAAGTTTAAAAATATAATAGTTTCAAGTAATCTTAGATAAAAACTGATGTGATATAAAAATGAATTAACAAAAAGACGGGAGGATATTATGGCATTTATAAACAACGAAGGACGAAAAATTAGTTATGAATGTGAGGCACTTATAGCGGAATTAAAACAGGATATTGCTGAATTTGGCGGCGATACCATTTTTGAAGTTGTGGTTCAGGAAATGGAAGGTGTCACCATTTATAAAAATTACAACTTTATCGATGATGATCCGGAAACAGAGTTTACATTAGAAGAGGGAGAAAGATTTATACAGATGACTGGTACTGCTCTTCTTATGATGCTTGAAAAACAAAATCTTTTAGAGGTATAAGGTATGAATAGTGTTCTTAAGTATCCGGGTTCAAAATGGAATATTGCTGATAATATAATTTCATTACTTCCTGAGCATCATACTTATGTAGAACCTTTTTTTGGAAGTGGAGCTGTGTTTTTTAATAAAAAGCCTTCTGACATTGAGTTAATAAATGATTTGGACTTGAATGTTGTGAACCTTTTTCGCTGTATTAAAGAGGATTCTGGCAAATTGTCTGCTCTTATTGCTGCTACTCCTTTTAGCAGATATGAGTATGAGGAGACTTATTGTAATGCTGTTCCGGATGAGCCGTATGAGAAAGCCTTGGTTTTTCTGATTAGATGTTGGATGGGACATGGGTACAGGACAAATGGAAACAAAGTTGGTTGGAAAAATGATGTTGTTGGACGAGAAAAAATGTATGCGTTATGGAACTGGTACCGACTTCCTGAGTGGGTTGCACAGATTGCAGAACGACTGAGAATGGTTCAAATTGAGAACAGACCGGCTCTTGAAGTTATCGAACGGTTCAATTATGATAATGTATTCATGTATCTGGATCCGCCATACGTTCTTTCAACAAGAAGTGGTAAGCAATATAATCACGAAATGAGTGATTCCGAACATGAGGAGTTTTTGCAGCAGATTATCAATTCTAAGGCAAAGATAATGGTGTCAGGTTATGATAATGATATGTATAACGATTATTTAGGCTCATGGGGCAAGTTTTCTTTTGATGCCAAAGCAGAATATGGCAGAGCAAGAAAAGAGTGTATATGGCTGAATTATCACTGCAAAAGGCAGTTAAGTTTATTTGATATATAATAATTCTGGAGGTGTGTTATGGCAGGAAATTACAACAAGGCTGCTCAATTAAAGTATAATAAAGAAAAAACAACTCAGGTTAAGTTGAAACTTAACAATGAAACGGACAAAGAAATATTAGCCAAATTAGATGAGGTTGCTAGTAAGCAAGGCTATATTAAGAAGCTCATCCAGTTGGATATGAAATATAATATCATTGAAAAATATGCTGATGAAAAATAACATTGAATTGGAGGTATATTATTATGGCAGCAGATATTATTTTTAATGGAAAGGAACATGAAACTACATTTTATACTTGGATGAAATCAATAGGAGGCAACTTTGGCGACAGCGAAAGGGTTGCACTCTTCTATGTATTGAGTATTACCGATGATTGTAGGAATCACATAGATGATTTGTATAATTTTAATTCTCATTGCGTTAAACCTGGTGCTTTGCATCATGGCTGGATTACAAGTTCTGACACAAGAACTATAAGGTTAGCTTTTAACCTTTTTAACGGGAAAGTTCCAACTGCTCTTGAAGAATCATCTGAAAGTAGCGACAATCTGTATAACAAAGAGGGCGAATTTGAATATGACAAAAGTGAGTTACTTGGTAGTACTCCTTCTTCTATTTTTTGTGACTCGCTTGCAATATACTTTGTTCAGGGACTTAAATTAAGATATCAGTGTTATTTTGAGTAGTTTTTAGAAAATACCTCTAACACTAACCTGTTTGGGGTATTTTCTTTCTTGTCGCTTTTGTGTTGTTATGGTATTATTTGTATAACGATACGGAGGTGCGTTATGAAAGTAACGAATGGTGAGGAGCTTAGAGCGGCCAGAGAACAACTGAATATGACTAGAAGCGAGCTTGCTAGTAAGATTGGTATCTCCAAATCAGTGTTAGATAAGTTAGAAACCGGCAGCAGAGGCGGTTGGGCTAAAACGTGGGATACCATTAACGAAGGGCTTAAAGAGATAATGGAAAATAAGGATTCCATCTGGGATCGACTAAATAAAGATATTGCCGAATATGGAAAAACAAGAAAAGCATATTTATATTTTAAGAGAAATGTAAGAAATAATTTTGACTTGATTGATTACAGTTTGGAACGTATTGTTGACGAAAGGCGCTACGTCAAATGTACTCTCGCTGATATATACAGGCTGTTGAATTCAGACAAATTGCAATAAAAAAACACCTAGCTGTGTACTATCATAATATGATATGTGCAACAGTCAGGTGTTTTTTGTTATGAGATAAGCTCATATTCAGGACTCCACTGAGAATCTTGGTAGATATCCCGTCCGGTATGGCGATAAGTCTCTCCGTCACAATGCTTATCGAATGCCATGATTGGATTTTCACGAATATCTCCCTCTTTTGGATTGAACCTGTCCCCAAAGTAAACATAAGCATTAGTGTGCTCATAATCTTCGGTTATGTCCCTACCTTCTTCATCTACAACAAAAAAGTCCTCGAATGGTTCAATACCTTCCCATGATGAAATCCATTCACCATCTTTATATGTAAACAATTTGATCGCAGATGTAGGTTCTCCAATTCTGAAGCCTGATGAAATTGCAATTATCTCATCTTTTTCATTTTTCTGCACCAAAAATCCTTCCTTGATGCAGAAACCTTTATATTCCATATTGCTTGACATTTTTATCATTTTCATATCAAACGTCCTCCTTTTTTATATTATATTACACTAATGTTTTTTAGGCTATATTGATTTTATCCAGTTTTTCTGTTGGATCCTCTTTAAATACGAAGCTATGTGTGAATTTTGAATAATAACCACCAATGCTTTTTATCTTTTTGTTAAGCTCTATGTAGTCTTGCTTACTTAATGTTTCAATCCACTTCACCAGGAATATTTTTTCGTGAGTCTTTGTATGCTCAGATTCTGTGATGGTATACGCTTTTCCTGATGTATCTATTGCAGCAGTCCCGCTCTCTTTATTATCCTCTTTGGCAGCAGGTGTAGTATTTGCTTTTTTGATACGTGCGGTTCTATTAACCTGTACGCATTCTGAATAATCAACATCTCCACCATAGAAGTTAACATCAAAATAGTCTATCATTGAATCACTGTCATCATAATTGTATGACCTGACAAATGCTTCAACATCTTCAATCACGCTTTTGAAATATTCTGTTTTTATCCGGTAAAACGGTGAAATCTCATAAGCTTTTTCGTATTCCCTAATGAAATCTTCGTCAACCCATGCATCAAGCTTGAAATAGCCATTTTTTAACATTCTATAGAATGTAGTGTCTATTTCTTCACTGTCATAATTAAGTGGCATTTGCGCGCGTAAATCGTCGCCTGTCTTATACATTTTATCGGGAAATTCCAATAAACTGATTTGTAATGACTGACACATTGATGCGTATTTAGTACGTACACTAAACTTACATGTAGGATACTTTTCTTTAATGTATCGTCTTATAATCTGCGCTATTTCCTTTAAGGATAATTTCGCATCATAGTTACTGCCTTCCCAACCATATTGAGTATAGAAGTATCTCTTGGTTGAGCTTGCTGTTTCTTTCTTTTCTTCTTCTGTAAGCTTGCTTACGTCTTTATCTTTCCAAATCGAAAAAAGAACATCATATTCGACATTTATTTCTTTCATTTTTTCAAGATCGCCACCATTGTCCGGGTGATTTTCCTTAAGCAATATTTTATATTTTTCCTTAAGGTCCTTATAGCTTTTTATATTGTTAAAATATTTCATAATATGTTTCCTCCTGTTTTACTTATTAAAATACCTTGAACAGCATCTTAATTATCGTTATTTAGCTACATACAACTCTGTTTCAATAGAATAGAATCCCAAGGTATAAAACAATCCAAAGTTGTAGTCCAACCAATCTAAGCAAGCTGTTATTGCCTTCTTGGGATTTTTTGTGAACACAGTATATAAAATACAGTCGTTGTTCCAAAAATCTGTCTTAAGATTTATTTTGTATGTCATAACTTCCTCCTTTTTTTAAAGGCGCCCACTAATTTTGGACGCCTCTTAATAATTGTTATTCTGTAATTGGTATATCTGATTTATAAGCAATGCTAACTTTGCGTGTTGCTCTGTCATACTTATATACTGAGTTAGAAAGTCTCTCGTTCAAATCTACGTTTTCGATATTTACCTCATGAACAGTCTTTACATGAGCTTCTAGTGTATCTGACTTTTGACTTATTGCGATAAGTTCATGTATGCTTGATGGAAATATGTATAAATCTCTATCAAGTGTTTCTGCCAGTAAATGAAATTTTTCCGCATAAAGCATAGCTCCTGTGGCAAACAAACCATCAACATTCCTTATTGAATACATCATTTTTTCATTATCGATGTCTTTCATGAAATGTTCAATTTTTTCTTCACTAACGCCAATAGTTCTAAAAAGCTGATCTTCTCTTTCAATTCTAATATGCGTTAATTTATCCGTATTTTCTTTTGCCAATTCAAACAGCTCTTCTTCGCTTAAATTGTATTTTTTTGCTAGTTCATTGCTCACATAAGGTGAATAGTGACTTTCGCATATAGGATATTCCATATTTCTTATCAGATATATCACTGATAAATCTTCAAACTCTCTATGTGGAACGATTTCTAGTAATTTCTTGTTAAATTCTGTGTTTATAAGTGTAAGTATAACGTTGCTCTTCAATAACTCAAGATTAATAATTGATACATTATCTTCTTTCATTATCCTATATTCTCTGCCGATTTTGTTCATACAATAATCAAAATCTCTGGTAAATAAGTACGCTTCATAGACTTCATCAGCCGGAATTGAATAGCAGCTATACTGTGGCATATTATCGCTTTCCAGCGTAATATAATCCTTTGTTCCATTTATAACCGGGATATTTTTAATAACCGCTGTTTCATCTTTGAACGGTTCTCCAAGAAATTCTTTAAACTCTTCTTCCACCTTTTCTTTGAATTCTTCATAATTCATCATAACAACTTACTCCTTTTTTATAAAATCGATGTCGATTGACATCTTCCTCCTGTTTTACAATTCATCTTTGCACTGGCTGTAATATTCACACAATATGCAGCAGTGTTTACATTTTTTATTTGGTTTTAACCAATGTATTATTCTTTTTATCATAAGTTTCTCCTTTTCAAAAAAGCACCCCGAAGGGTGCCTTTTAATTTTAAAATAATTATTATGTTGTTATGCAGTCATTTCGCTTTCTGTTGTATCTATAATAGACACTTTCCTTTCATCTCTATTGTAAAGATATACGGAATTTGAAAGTATTTCTTCCATAGGTACCTGAGACATATTTATATCATAAACCATGTCAGCAAACACTCTCGGTTCGTCACATTCGCTACTAATTGCAATTACCTCATTAATCGAAGATGGCAAGATATAAAGGTTTGAATCTACCTTGTTGGCCAGTTCAAAAAGAACATCCTCATAAAGAAATGAAGATGCTCCAAATACTCCTACTTTGTTTGTAATAACATACATTGAGTGCTTATCGTCTATATTTAATGACTCTGCCATTTTTGTCGCTATTTCGTCAATTATTTCTGGTGGAAACATATCTGAAAATATTGATTTTACGATAATCTCATTTATTTTTCTTGTTACAATAGGGTATATAGTTTTTGTATTTACCTTTGCTAATTCAAACAATTCATCCTCTGTTTTACCAATCTCTGATGCAAGACGATTATTGATGACTGTTGAACATATCCTGCTGTCACTGTCCATAGCTCTCAAACGATACACTATAGATAAATCCTCGAACTCCCTATGCGGAACGTCCTTAAGAAATTCTGTGTTCATTTTTGTGTTAATCAAAGTGAAAAAAATGTTACCTTCAATGTTATTCTCAATATTTGGAATTGATTCAATATCATTCAAAGTTTCTGTAAAAATTTCTGCAAATTCAGACATAACTTTTTCAAAATTTTCACTTTGTTTATAGTACTTAAACATTCCGTTTAAAGAGAGAGACGGTGACATATTTTCATGTCCTTTGATTCCTCTTAAAGCAAGGCTCTCAATTTTGCAGTTTGTCTTATACACTGAATGAATAACAATCTTAGTCTCATCAAATTCTGTTCCTAAATAATTAGCAAACTCATTTTCTACCTTTTTCTTAAAATCTTCGTAATTCATCATAATAATTTCCTCCTGTTTTTTTAATCGATGTCGATTGACATCTTCCTCCTGTTTTTTTACATTAATTCTTCGCATTTGAAAGAAAGATAATCAAAATCATTCTTTCCTATAATCATAAAGTCCATTAATGTAATTCCTAACAAAGCACCGGCTTCTTTTACTTCTTCACAAACCTTATAATCAGCTCTGCTAGGTTCTGTCTCACCTGAAACGTGATTGTGTACCAAAATGATGTTGCTGCAATTAGTTAATAATGCCTTAATAAAGATCTCTCTTGTCCCTGCGTAACTATTTCTAATAGAACCATGGGAAACTTCAAAGATACCCAGTATTTTCATCTTATTGTCAAAGCAGAGCATATAAAGATACTCTTCTGATTGTAAATTAAGATGATACACTTCATTAAGCATTCTGATTACCTTTTCAGGTTTATCAAGTCTGCTTTCTTTTGAGTAATTGCAACTCTTTTCTTTGACTACGCACAATTTTCTTGTGTCAGGCTCCAACATTGTTTTATACGTATTGATTCGCATATAAAACGTCCTCCTTCTTTTTTTTCTTTCAAGTCTTTTCTTGAAATTCCTCCCTTCTTTAAGGCATAAAAAAAACAGCTTATAAAAGCTGCTTGTAATTATGCTTATATAAAACTACCGGCAAACTTATAGTGTCTGCCCAAAAACCACCCTAGCAATTATCTTATGCTAGGAAACACCAAATAAATAAATACACTAGTATTATATCAAACACTCATATATATATCAATACTCAACAAATAAATGTCGAAAAAAGTATGATTTTAGGTTTTATTATGCTATAATGCTTGTTAGGTGTTACTAAAACGGTATGCGGTTAGCCCTCTACGGAGGGGAGTGCCCTCCGAACTATCAAAGCCTCTTTTAAGATTATTCTTATTGAGACTATGAAAGGAGGGAAAGTCCATGACAATTCAAGATTTAATTGCAGTAATTAGTTTATGCTTTGCTGTATTTAGTGTTGCATATACATTAGGACAAGAAAACAAAAAAAGATAACCGCCTGCCAGCAATTATCTTTATTTTATAAAACATAATATATGGCTAACCGTTACCGGTAGCACCTTTTTGTATCTTCATCTTATCACATCAATAATGAAATATCAATATGTATTACAATATCAGTACTTTTCTCTCAATTTTAACACATACGTAACTCTCTTGCTCTATTTTCAGCCATACTTTCAGCAACCATAAAATATTTTGCTATTGAAGATATTTTATTCCTATAATCTAAATTATTTTCTAATTCTTCAAACTTTTTCCTGAACTTATCCCTTGGCATTAACAAATTTATAGCAAAATGATCTGCTTCAATATCTTTTTTATTTTTTCCACTTTTCTCAATGTGTGAGTATGATAAACTATATTGGCTCTTATCACAATGCAATTCATAATGTGCTATCTCATGAGCTATGATGAACCTTTTCCATTCAATAGACAATTTTGAGTTGACACCAATTATCATTGAAGAATTGGTTCCCAGCAAATTTCCTTTTCGATCATCAATAGTTATAAAACCATCTGTTTCGTCTATAAACGTTGCGTTTCCTAGTGTAAAACCTAGTTTTTTTGCAATGTCTATAACATCTATATATTCTTGTGTATCTTTATAGCCAATTCGCTCCATGAATACAATTGTTTTTTCTTCTATTTGGTTATTGTTCATTTACTATTCCTTTTCCTTATCACTTACTGTTACATCAAGTATTTTATCTACCGCAGCCTGCATATCTTTATGTTTTCGGTAAGATTCAATGAATTTCTTTTCATGTTCAGTAATAGAGAAAGGTTTACTTTCCTTGTATCCGAAAGCTTTCATGACATCATTAATGTTGTATATTTCGCATAACGTAAAGAAAGTATCTAAGTCAGGGCAGGATCTTCCATTTTCCCATCCATACATTGTCTTTTCTGCGACGACATAAGACTTGTCTTTGAGCATTGCAATTACTTCAGAAACGGAATATCCGTTTAATTTTCTGTACTCTTTTAATAAACTGCCTAGTTTATTGTCTCCTTTTCTTTTCATATTCTTCTCCTGTAGTTAATTAGGGTTGAAAGAAATTAAACTTCCAACCCCGTTTAAATGGTATGACGCTCTCCAAAATATAGAGAGCCTCGATAATCAATTCACTTAAGATAGTACAACAATCCAGCTCTATTTTCAAGCATACCGGCAGATTGAAATCTTTGTTGACAATTGTAGCATATTAAGCTGCTTGTATTTGACTCTTACCGTTTGGTTATATATAATCATTTGAAGTACAAGTGTTCTTTTTTTGGGTGCCTTCAGAAAGGAGATGTAACTTATGGCGAACAGTTATAATATTGGAGAACATGCATACATCGTAGAAAGCGGGTATCAGGTCAGAGAAGTTGTTGTCACAAAATATTCCGGAGGCTTTTATCAGGTCAGATTCTTAGATTCCCAGGGTGCCATCAATATTAAAGAATCAAGGCTGTATAAAACAAGGGAAGATGCTGAAAAATCAAATTCTTCTATACGGGAAGAAATGAAAGAAAAGGGACGAGCGAACTCATCTACCAAGAGGACCGGATTTCGCTCTCCTTACGATTATGAGTAGATTTATTTTCCAATATTTTCATTTTTTATGTAGAATATTGGAAAAATTGTGACATAATATTAATAGATAGGTGTATGTATTTGAGGTCGCATACTTGCACTTTTGTCTAAATATCTAAAAAAAGAGCATTCCATACAGTGCTCTTTTTTTAGATTATCAATATTTTTCTAATTCGATAATGACGTTGTGTTCTCCGTATGGAAATATAGACAGCCTTGCTCTGTTCGGATCCAGTTCGAAATTATGCTCATTTTTTGAAATCTTGGCTAAATCGTTAATCAGATTTTCAGTAAAGGGGTTTCCTTCTGCCAATTCTGCAGCAGTTATATTATACTTTTCTATATCCCAGTCACTAAGCAAGAACTTCATCTTAGTTTCTTCTTTTTTATGTATCACTTTTATCGCCCTTTCTGTCTTCATCTTCTTTAATATGATTGTAGCAATACAATGTTGCCAAGCAGTCGCCTAAAGCATCATGCTTTTTCGTTGAATTCCAGTCATAATCATAATAATTTGCACAAAATTCCAATTTTTTATAGACATACATTCCTGTGTACTCATTTCTTTCGCCATATATATAAGCAAAGTCTTGCATAATATCTGTGGTTTCCATATTACAAGGAATTACTATTCCATTGGCTCTTAGAAAATCTATGTCAAATTTCACGTTGTATCCTATTATCTCGCAGACATCTTCCATTATTTTATTGATTTTTATTCTTTCCTCTTTGAAAAGGGGCTTGTCTTTCACAAATTCTTTAGTAATTCCGTTTATCATTTCTGCATCCGACCAGCTGTTTGAAAATACATTGAAATATCCGTTATATAGCTCATTGCCGTCTATATCAATGATTGCAACTTGCAGCAGTTCATCATGTAAACATGACAAACCTGTAGTTTCAACATCGATAACGACTCTTTTTGTTCCTTTTATTTCCCTGTTTTGGGAACAGATATCCTTCAATGCTTCTTTGGCATCGAGATTCATACTTCTGTAAAGATTTAAGTTGCTTTTTAATTCCTTCTTAACACAAATTTCTTCTTTGAGTCGTTGCTCTTTCAGTTTTTTTCGATTATTGTTGTTTCTTCTCCTTTCAGGTTCGAAAAATGCATCAATTTCGCTTTTTTCTGCTCTATGCACTTCTTTTGGAGAAAAATATACGAAAGAATTCTGATGATGTGGGTTAGCCCAAAGCCATGTCCCTTTTGCATTCTTATTTGGCAGGAATCCTACTAACGCCCACTGGCGTACAGTTCTATAACCTTTATATTCAAAATCTGTTTTGTGTTTCATTTGCTCCTCCTCCCTGGAAGGAATATTATCCTTCGTATATTTTGTCGAATTTTTCATACTGAAAATATTCTACATCTAGTGTAACATATGGCAATTTGTAATAGCAAATTGATATTATTATATCTAAAATTGGCAGTATCCTGTCTAATTAGAGATTGATAATCATTATAAATGATTGCTTTTTTACAATGATTATCTTATCAAATCGAAGTTAGA
>JAILRH010000077.1 GCA_024698345.1 Lachnospiraceae bacterium
TGGCATGACGAGAAAAGTGGAGAGAGCAGAAGGAATGCTTGCATTCAAGCTGCGTATTTTTATTTCTATGTATTTGCGGAGCAAATCAGCGAGATGAAGCAAAGCGGAATCGAGCTGGTATGACGACGAAAGTGATTTGAAGCCGAAGGGAGAAAATCACGAAAGTCAAGCGAGATGAAGCAGGAGGAATTTGAATGATTGTTGAAAATTATTTTGAAAATTTACACATTTTACATAATAACACTATGAAACCAAGAGCATATTATATTCCGACGTCTAAACAAATGTTAGGTTTCGTTGAAAGCAGAGAATTGTCAGACAGAATTCAAATGCTGAATGGTGAGTGGAGTTTTAAATTATATAAAAATGTTCGCGAAATTAAAGATAGATTTTATGAAGCAGATTTTGAAATTAAAGATTTTAACAAAATAAAAGTTCCGGGAACTTGGCAGACTCAAGGATACGATATCAATCAATATACCAATATCAGATATCCGTTTCCATTCGATCCACCGTATGTTCCTTATGAAAATCCATGTGGAATTTATGTAAGAGATTTTGAATATAAAAAAGACAATAATATAAGATACGAAAATGCAAAAAGTGAAGAAGAGGAAAAAGCTTACATTTTGTTTGAAGGTGTAGATTCATGTTTTTATGTATGGATTAACGGAGAGTATGTTGGGTATAGTCAAGTGTCTCATGCAACAAGTGAATTTGACATTACTGAATTTATAAAAAACGGTAAAAATAGAATTGCAGTACTTGTTTTAAAATGGTGTGATGGAAGTTATCTCGAAGATCAGGACAAATTCAGAATGAGTGGAATTTTTAGAGATGTTTATATTTTGAAAAGACCAAAAAATACAGTGCGTGATTATTTAGTTACAACGAAGTTAATTGATGATGAGGCAGAAATAAATATTAAGCTTGAGTATTTTGAAAAAGCGATTCCAACAGAGATTGAATTGTACAGTAATGATGGAAAGCTAATTGATAAAAAGACTAATGAAGATTTTTTGGGAAAAATAGATAATACCATTCAATTCAGAATCAAAAATCCAAAATTGTGGAATGCAGAGAAACCTTGTCTTTATTCATTGTGTATTAAAATGAGAAATGAAGTCATTAATGAAGTTGTTGGAATACGAGAAATAAAAATTGAAGACAATGTTGTCTACCTGAATGGCGAAAAAATAAAGTTTAGAGGAGTAAACAGGCACGAATTTGATTCTACAACAGGATATGCAATTGATAAAGATCATATCATAAGAGATCTGAAATTGATGAAAAAACACAATATCAATGCAATAAGAACCAGTCATTATCCGAACTCTCCGATTTTTTATCAACTGTGTGATAAGTACGGTTTCATGGTTATTGATGAGGCGGATATTGAATGTCATGGACCCATGGAATTGTATTATAAAGATGGAAGTTACGAAAATAAATTAAATCACTGGAGCGGATATTTTGCAAATAATGAAGAATGGGAAGAGGCAATAACAGATAGAATAAAGCTTTGTGTGCAAAGAGATAAGAATCGCCCGTCAGTTGTAATCTGGTCGCTTGGAAATGAAAGCGGGTACGGTGCAAATTTTGAAAAAGCCCTTTTGCAAATAAGAGATTATAAAGGAAACAGACTTACTCACTACGAGGGAGCATTTTATGCAGATGGAGAAAGAGATAATGATTTTTCAGAATTGGATTTGTACAGCAGAATGTATCCTTCAATAAGTGAAGTGGAAGAATATTTAAATAGCAATCCGGATAAACCTTTGATACTGTGTGAATATTGTCACGCAATGGGGAATAGTCCCGGAGATTTGGAAGATTATTTTGAAATCTTTCATAGTGACGATCGTTTATGTGGTGGATTTGTGTGGGAGTGGTGTGATCACGCAATAAAAAAAGGTGAGACAGAAACCGGCAAAAGTATTTTCACGTACGGTGGTGATCACGGAGAAACTATTCATGATAATAATTTCTGTGTGGATGGATTGGTATATCCGGACAGAAAACCAAAAATCGGATTGCTTGAATTCAAAAACATTTATCGCCCCGTGAGAGTAGCCGGTTGCAACATAAAAGCAAAAGAAATAACTCTTAAAAACTACATGGATTTTACTGATTTAAAAGATAATGTTGAAATAAACTACGTGGTAGAATGTGATGGAATATGTATTGAAAAAGGTGTATTGCCGTCAAAATCAGTTAAGCCACATTCTGAGAAAAAATATCAATTGGATTTCGATGTTCCTAAAAAGGGAGAGGTATATCTAAAATTATATTATAGGAATCTTAAAGAAAATGATCTGATTGAAGAAGGATATATACTCGGATATGAAGAGATAAAATGGGAAAATGAAGATAGCAGAAATAGAAAGTCAACAGTCGTAGAAATAGTAAATAAAAAAAATAAAACTGCTCTTAAGTTAGAAGAATCTGAAAAGTTCATTAAAATATCAGGTTGTAATTTTGTTTATTTATTCAATAAATGCAGTGGAACTTTTGATAGTATTAAATATAATGGGCGAAAAATAATATCAAAACCTATAGAGATAAATATTTGGAGAGCGCCAACTGACAATGATATGTATATCAAAAATGAGTGGAGGAGAGCAGGATACGACAGAGCATACTCACGAACATATGAAGTGGAAGTTCTTCATAATAATGAAAAAAACAAATTGGATAATGAACAAAAGAATAATGTGCAATCAGATGTTATAAAAATAATATGTAAAATGGGAATTGTTGCTGACAGTATTCAACGGATTATGAACATTAATGCAGAGTGGATTGTCGATAACAGGGGAGAAATTTCTGTTGAAATGTTGATAAATAAGAACGATCAGTTTCCGGAACTTCCAAGGTTCGGTCTTAGAGTATTCCTTGATAAGAATATTGAAAATGTAATGTATTACGGACTAGGGCCTTATGAAAATTATTCAGACAAATGCAGGGCATCCATGCATGGTTTGTATATTTCTAAAGTCGAAGATATGCACGAGGATTATATTAAGCCACAGGAAAACGGAAGCAGAGGAGATTGTGAATTTGTGATTTTACAAAACTATGATTTCAATGGATTGGAAGGAAATGGTAAAGTGGAGGAAAGCAGCAAAAAAAGAGGAATGATTGCGATTTCTGATAATATATTTTCTTTTAATGTTTCGCATTTTACGCAGGAACAACTAGAGACTACAAAGCATAATTACGAATTGAAAAAATCAGATTATACAGTGTTGTGTCTTGATTATGCACAAAATGGTATCGGGTCAAACAGTTGCGGACCGTCAGTTTTGGATAAATACAAATTTAATGACAATCAATTTGAATTCAAAATCAGACTTATACCTTTTGATATACGCTAAATTACTTAGTTATTGCAAAATAAGGCTTCTAGGGTTATAATCAATGTTGGATATTTATGTGCATTTATACGGATATTATTGATTATATAAGATGTGAGATAACTTTCACTTCGGGTACATATGTATAAGTTAATAGAAACAAAATATTATTAGTGTTTTTATCTTATTATAATTAATATAGTAATTGCGCAAATTTATAACGTATTTGAGGAGTAATATATGTTAGATATAAAGTTTTTAAGAGAAAATCCTGATATCGTGAAACAGAATATTAAGAATAAGTTTCAGGATCACAAGCTTCCATTGGTAGATGAAGTCATTGAACTTGATTTGCGTAACAGAGAAATCAAGGGAGAGGTTGAGGCTCTTCGTGCTGAGAAGAATAAGTTATCAAAGATGATTGGTGGACTTATGAAAGACGGCAAGAAAGAGGAAGCTCAGGAGATTATGGCAAAGGTTGCTGCCGGAAATGCCAGAATAGACGAACTTTCAGAAGAAGAAAAGAAAGTTATGGAAGAAATCAAGACTAAGATGATGGTTATACCAAACATTATCGATCCATCTGTTCCAATCGGAAAGGATGACAGTGAGAATGTTGAATTAGAGAAATTTGGTGAGCCTGTTGTTCCTGATTTTGAGATTCCATATCATACAGAAATCATGGAAAAGTTTGCAGGAATTGATTTAGATGCTGCAAGAAAAGTTGCAGGTAATGGTTTCTATTATTTGATGGGGGACATTGCAAGACTTCACTCAGCAGTTATTTCTTATGCAAGAGATTTTATGATTAACAGAGGTTTCACATATTGTGTACCACCTTTTATGATTAGAAGTAACGTAGTTACAGGAGTTATGAGTTTTGACGAGATGGACTCAATGATGTACAAGATTGAGGGTGAGGATTTATACCTTATCGGAACAAGTGAACACTCAATGATTGGTAAGTTCATCGACACATTTGCAAACGAAGAAGATCTTCCATACACACTCACAAGTTACTCACCATGTTTCAGAAAAGAAAAAGGTGCACACGGTATTGAGGAAAGAGGAGTTTATCGTATCCACCAGTTTGAAAAGCAGGAAATGATTGTTATCTGTAAGCCTGAAGACAGTATGGAATGGTATGACAAACTTTGGAAGAATACAGTAGATTTATTCAGAAGTCTTGATATTCCTGTTCGTACATTGGAATGTTGTTCAGGAGATTTAGCAGATCTTAAGGTTAAGTCTGTTGACGTTGAGGCATGGTCACCAAGACAGAAGAAATACTTTGAAGTTGGTAGTTGTTCTAACTTGGGTGATGCACAGGCAAGAAGATTGTCAATCAGAGTTCGTGGAGAGAATGGAAATTACTTTGCACATACTCTTAACAATACAGTAGTTGCTCCACCACGTATGCTTATTGCATTCTTAGAGAACAACTTAAACGCAGACGGTAGCGTTAATATTCCTGAAGCGCTCAGACCATATATGGGTGGAATGGAGAAAATCGAAGTTAAGTAGATTTAGTTGATTATAAGTTTGGCAACTCACAAATTTGTAATTCTAGAGTTGTTTAAAATCTGAAAATATAATTAGTCTCTGTAGCTCAGTAGGATAGAGCGTTCGCCTCCTAAGCGAAAGGCCGCTGGTTCGACTCCAGTCAGGGACGCCAGAAAATGTAATCGGATTTGATAATTGTATCAATGTATACCATAGTACAAAAGTCAAATCGGGATTTTATCCACAATGTGGAAATCGAGTAGGTGTTAACCTACTCGATTATAAATTTTAGAAAGGTTGTTGTATATGGATTATATAGTTATGGATTTGGAATGGAATCAAAATCCGTACGGAAAAGATCATATACATAGCGATATTACCTTTGAAATAATTGAAATTGGAGCAGTAAA
>JAILRH010000040.1 GCA_024698345.1 Lachnospiraceae bacterium
GGTTAAAGTGACACTTAAGAAGATTGCTAAGAAAGTATACTACATCAAAGTTAGAGCAATTGCAGCTGACGGAACAGCAGGTGCCTGGTCAAAAGTAAAAAAAGTAAAAGCAGCTAAATAGTAAAATAGTTTTTATTAATGATATTGTTAGCGCAAATATTACTGTTTGAAAAAAACGGTGATATTTGCGCTAAATTATTTAACAAATTATGATTAGTAATAATAATATACGTGAGAAATAGATAGTGTGCGTGGTTGAAATATGAAATATTATATAAAAACGTTACAATGAAATTGAGATAATATATTTTTGCTGTGTAAAATTTGCACATTGGGAAATGTGAAAAAACATTTTTATTTGTGTAAATATCACATTTACAATTGTAATATAAAAACGTTTATGTTAGAATTAGATAACAATGAGTTTTTTTCTTTTATGAAAATAATGAGGAGGAATTAAGTGATGAGAAAAAAATTAGACAGAGCATTGGTAGCACTTACTACAGGTGCTTTAGTTACAACAATGTTTGCAGGTACATATCTCGGAAGTACTATCAGAAATGATGCAGTTAAGAAAGATGTAAGCATCAATAACTGGTCATTTACGCAAGGAGGAAAGTATAATCCTAATGAACCGGGAAACGAAGGCTACATTGGAAATGTTAAGATGCAGGGAACAGAGGAGGAATTGGCAGGTTGGCTTAATGATGACAATATTGCCGAGCATCCTGATAAGCAGATTGCTGATTCGGTTGAACAGACTTTTTCAGCTACTAAGGCATCAAATGGATTTACAATGAGTATTCTCAATACAGGATGGGATGCTATATGGACAGAAGATGTAGAGGGTGTGGCTACAAAGGGAGTAATCGCGCAGGATATACTTTCAAAAGAAGGAAAAGAAGTTCACGTTGTAGGAATTAATCCATGGTCTGTTCAGGCTAGTACATCATTTAGCGCAGAACATAAGCATGTATATACAGTATCATTCAAGGCAAAAGCTTCAAAGAAGAAATATGCTCAGGTAGCATTTACATGTGGTGATGCAGGTGCTGCTAACGGCGGAGATCCAATCTTAGGACAGAACTTAATGTTCGAACACAATAATATTATCGAACTTGGAACAAAAGAAAAAGAATATACATTCCAGTTTACAAACTGGGTTGACGGTGACACAATCGCTATTAACTTCATGCTTGGTGCTTTTGATGCAGCTTATGATCAGGCAGGTGTACCTCTTGATGGTGTTTACGATAAGGATTGGGTAAAGGTAGCAGATTCACCTAAAGTTGAAGTTGAGAATAAGTGGGCAGGAAAAGTTATCGTTACAGATTTGAAAGTTACAGACTGTGATTTGGACGCAACAGTTCCAACGACTGAAGCAATGCCTGATTTACCAACAGTTGCCCCTACAAAGGAAGCACCAACTACAGCAGTAGTGCCTACACAGCCAACAACTACTAAAGCACCATCTGTTGCAAAACCTGGAAAAGTTACAATCAAGAAAGCAGTTAACCAGAAGGGTAAGAAGATTAAGATTACTTGGAAGAAAGTTAGCGGAGCAAAATCATACCAGGTTAAAGTAGGAAGCAAGAGCTATACAGCAAAGAAGACTTCTTATGTTGCTAAGAAACTTAAAGTTGGCAAGTCATACAAAATTAAGGTTCGTGCAAAGAACGCAGCCGGATATGGTAAGTGGAGTAAAGCCAAGAAAGTTAAAGTTAAAAAATAATATAATAGATTATAAAAGAATTATTAAGAATATAACAATATATTGTAATTATTATTTAGACTAATATTTGAAAATGTTACAAATAGAATTGGAGGAATTAAAGTGAGAAATTTATTTAAGAAATCAGTTGCTTTATCTTTAGCAACAGTAATGACAGTAGGAGCAGCAGGTGTTATTTCTGCAAGAGTTGCAGATGATACTAATATTGCAACAGGATCTTGGGAATCATTCTCAGTATGTACAAATGAGGATCATGTTGACGGAGAGAAGAAGCTTTGCTGGAAGCATGCACTTGAAGCTGAAAAGATTAAAGATGAGAAGACAGGTGAAGAGAGATACATGACATATGGTGTTGACTTCGCAACAGAGGGTAGCATTGATAAGAAAACAGCTACTTCTAGTAATTTCGATTTTAACGTAGTTAACTCAGGATGGGATGGTGAATACGACAAGGTTTCAGGAGATCTTATTGGAGATAACCCATGGGGACTTACAGCTTCTATGACAGGTATTCAGGTAGAAGCAGGTCGTTCTTATACAATCGAGTTTGATGCTATGAGTACTATCATAGACAAAGAAACGAAGCAGCAGGTTAAGCACGTATCAGCTAAGGCTCATCAGATTGGATTTGGTGATGCTGCATATGAACTTTCTGAGACACAGAACATCACAGCTGATGGTATGATTGCTCTTCAGTATGGTAAGCTTACACACGTAAAAGCAGTATTTACTATTCCTGAAGATTACAGAGCTTCTGCTAACGGAATCGGATTTAAGTTTGCGTTTGGTGCTTTCTTAAAATCATATCCTGATGAGATAGCAATGACAGGACAGTTAAGAATCAGAAATTTTGCTATTAAGGCAAATCACCAGAACACAGTAAATTTCGTTTCTAACGGAAAGACAGTAAAGAGTGTTTATGTAAACAACGGTGAAAAAGTTAAAGAAGTTAGCCAGACAAAGAAAGGATATACTTTTGGCGGATGGTACAACGGAAGCAGCGCATTCAACTTTAACTCAGCAGTTAACTCTGATCTCACTCTTACAGCTAAATGGATTAAGACAACAGCTCCAAAGAAAGCTACAATCAAGAAACTTAAGAGTAACAAGAGCAAGAAACTTACAGTTACAATCAAGAAAGTAAGTGGAGCAACAGGATACAAGGTGTTCTACTCAAAAGATAAGAAATTTAAAAAAGCTGTTAAGAAGAAATCTACAAAAAAGACAACATACACAATTTCTAAACTTAAATCAGGTGTTAAGTACTATGTAAGAGTTAAAGCTTACAAGACAGACTCACTTGGAAATGAAGTATTATCAAAGAAATACAGCAAAGTTAAGGGTGCATATGTAAACTAATGTTTCATGTACATTTTCTAAAATCGGATCTCCTTGGAGGTCCGATTTTTTTCTTGACATATACTGATTACAATGTTATCATGAAAAAAGATTATATAAACAGTAGAGGTTGCACTACTTATTAGTAGGATATCGGATACTCCGGAAGTAGACGAAGATATGTGAAAGGAAGCGGTGCCGAAAGATTAAGTATACCGGATGCTTATTCTTGGGCATATGAAGAATATTCATATGACTGTCATCTTTATTATTTAGATGGAGTGCTACTTTTAGAATCATAGGATTTTAGAGCATGCCGTCTATGGCGTGCTTTTTTTAATAAGGAGGAAAATTATTATGGCAATTTTTACAGGAGCAGGAGTGGCTGTTGTTACTCCAATGAATCAGGATGGTTCAGTTAATTTTGATGCTTTAGGAGAGATTCTTGAAGCACAGATAGCAGGAGAAACAGATGCTATTATTATCTGTGGAACAACCGGAGAATCTTCAACACTCAATGATGAAGAGCATATCGCAACAATCAAATATGCGGTAGACAAAGTTGCAGGAAGAATTCCGGTAATTGCAGGAACAGGATCAAACAGTACAGCAGAGGCTATTAACCTTTCAAAGAAGGCTGAAGAAGTTGGAGCGGACGGATTATTATGTGTTACTCCATACTACAACAAGGCTACACAGGCAGGTTTATATAAATATTACGAAGCGATTTCTGATGCAGTTAATATTCCAATTATTATGTACAATGTACCTTCAAGAACAGGTACAAACATTTTACCTGCAACAGCAGTTAAGATTGCAAAGGAAGTAAAAAATGTAGTAGCTATCAAGGAAGCAACAGGAAATATCAAACAGGTTGCAGAACTTGCAGCATTAGCAGACGGATGTCTTGATATTTATTCCGGAAATGATGATCAGATTGTTCCGTTATTATCACTTGGTGGAAAGGGAGTTATCTCAGTTCTCTCAAATGTTGCACCAAAGCAGACACATGATATTGTTGCTAAGTTCATGGAAGGTGATCTCGAAGGAAGTAGAAAAATACAGCTTGAAGCAATGGACTTAATCAATGCTCTTTTCTGTGAAGTAAACCCAATCCCTGTAAAGGCTGCTATGAATATGTTAGGATATAATGCAGGTATTCTTCGTGCACCACTTACAGAGATGGAAGATGCCAACAAGGAAAAACTCAGAAAAGCATTAGTTGATTTCGGATTATTAAATTAATATATCAAAAGAGTGACAAACTCAGATAACTTAGGAAAAAATGGAGGTATATTATGGTAAATGTAATTATGCATGGATGCAATGGCAAAATGGGAAGAGTAATTACAGACATAGTTAAAGAAGATGAAAATGTAAATATTGTTGCCGGAGTAGATGCTTATACAGGAATCGCGAATGATTATCCTGTATTCAGCTCAATTGAAGAATGCGATATTAAAGCAGATGTAATTATTGATTTTTCCGTTACTGCTGCAATAGACAAATTACTTGATTATTGTGTAAACACAAACACACCTGTTGTACTTTGTACCACAGGATTATCTGCAGAGCAGTTGACAAAGGTAGATGAGACAAGTAAAAAGGTGGCTGTTCTTCGTTCGGCTAATATGTCACTTGGAGTTAATTCCCTCATGAAAGTTTTGAAACTTGTTACAGAACTTATCGGTGAAAGAGGATATGATATCGAGATTGTTGAGAAACACCACAATCAGAAAGTTGATGCACCAAGCGGAACAGCGTTAGCCCTTGCAGACAGTATTAATGAAGTTCTTGGTAACGAATATGATTATACCTTCGACAGAAGTACAAAGAGAGAAAAAAGACCAAAAAAAGAAATTGGTATTTCTGCTGTCAGAGGTGGAACAATTGTCGGTGAGCATGAGGTTATTTTTGCAGGAACAGATGAAGTTATTGAAATCAAACACACAGCATACTCAAAAGCTATTTTTGCAAAAGGTTCTGTGGAAGCTGCAAAGTTCCTTGCCGGAAAAGCGCCGGGAATGTACAATATGGCGGATGTTCTTGGGTAAACAAATTTAAAAAATGAATAAAAAATAACTCCTTTGGATATATTATGAAAAGCACTTCTGATATGTTATTAATCGGAAGCAAATAAATATATTTAAAGGAGTTTTTTATTATGAAAAAAATAGTGATTTTACTTATGGCAATAATGGTTTTGACTTCATTTACAGGTTGCGGAATGGGAGATTATGACGAAAATGGTAATGAGGAATCAGTGATTGATGATGATAATGAAATTGATAAAAGTGATGATGCAGTAAACGATGACAGAGAGTTAAACGATGATGGAATAGTTGATGACGACGGAGTGGTAAACGATGACGGAGTAGTTAGAAATGACGGAGTGGTAAACGATGACGGAGTAGTTAGAAATGACGGAGCGGTTAATGACGATGGAGTAGTCAAAAATGACGGGAGCGTAAATGATGATGGAGTAGTCGGTGGTGTAGCAGAAGACATCGTTGATGGTGTTGAAGATGGTGTGAATGATGTTAAAAAAGGGATAGATGACGTTGAAAGTAAAGTTGATGATGCCGAAAAAAAAGCAGAAGAAAACAGTAATAATAGATAATGAATGTAAATAGAAGATAAGAAAAATAGTGAAATAAGTTATAAATTGGTTGCTCACATAATACAATGTATAGAAATGATTAATGGAGCAGTTAATGGCTTATACAATTGTATTAGATGCGGGGCATGGAGGAAGTGATTCCGGTGCTGTTTACAACGGAAGACAGGAAAAGGATGACAGTTTGAGGCTTACAATGGAGATGGGAAAGATACTGTCAAATAATGGATATAATATGATTTATACAAGGACAAATGACGAGTATGATACTCCCTTTGAAAAAGCGACAATAGCAAATGACGAAAATGCAGATTTGTTTGTATCGATTCACAGAAATTCGTCACCGGTAGCGGATATGTTTAATGGCATTCAGACTTTGGTGTACAGTAATAATGGAATTAGAGCAAATCTTGCGAGAAATATTAATCAGAATCTGGTACAGTTGGGATTTAAAAATCAGGCACGAAGACTTATTAATTCAGGTTATACGGCTGTTTTGGTAAATGAGAAAGGATTATTTAAAGTTTGGGTAGGAAAATACAGCAGCCTGGATAATGCGGTAGAGGCTGAGAAAAAAATAAAAGAATTAGGTTATGATGCATATATCAGAGTAGTTAATTAATCTGATGTATTAATAAATACATGGTGCAGATTTGCGGAAAGCATTTCTGTGCCGTTTACTTTTTCTAATTCAATATGGATGAAAATATGGTATAATCATATTTATCCGGTGAATCTTAAAAGGATATTACATTTATAATAGATAAGATGTTAGAGTAGTAATATAGAATACAGGAGGAAGCACATGAAAAATGGATTTGTAAAAGTGGCAGCCGCAACACCAAACGTAAAAGTTGGAGATTGCGGTCACAATGCAGGACAGATTATTAATATGATAAAAGAAGCAGAGAAAAACGGTGCATCAATTATTGTTTTTCCTGAACTTAGTATTACAGGTTATACCTGCGAAGATTTATTCTGGCAGGAGAATCTTATAAAAAAAGCAAAAGAAAGTCTGGTTAAGATAGCAAGACAGACTACAGACAAAGAAATAGTGGCAATTGTTGGTCTTCCTTTTGAATTTGAGGGTAAGCTTTATAATGTTGCTGCTGTTATTTATGATGGTGAGATTCTTGGAATAGTGCCAAAGTCATTTATTCCAAATTATTCTGAATTTTACGAGGCAAGACATTTCGCATCGGGCGTGGGGATTTCCGGTGAAGTGGATGTTGTGGTAGACGAGGATGAGTTTGATTATTCCGATGGATTCAATTATCAGCTTTATTTAAACGATGAAGAAGAAGATGATGATGACGACGAATTTGATGATGAGGATGACGACGATGACGATGATGATTTTGAGGAAGATTTTGAGTTTATTCCATTTGGCACCGATATTCTTTTTAAATGTACAGAGATTCCTAATTTAAGTTTTGCAGTTGAAATCTGTGAAGATTTGTGGGTCCCAAATCCACCGAGTTCGAGACATGCCATGAACGGAGCAACAGTTCTTATCAATCTTTCCGCATCTGATGAGATTACAGGAAAGGCGGCATACAGAGAATCTCTTGTAAAAAATCAGTCTGCAAGATGTGTTGCAGCTTATATCTATGCAGATTGCGGTGAGGGAGAGTCATCAACAGATTTGGTTTTCTCGGGGCACAATATTATTGCAGAGAACGGAAAAATAATAGCGAGAGCAGAGCGATTCAGTACAGGTATAACATATGGTGAGATCGACCTTGACAGGATTTCTGCTGACAGAAGAAGGCTTACCACATTTGTACCTGAAAAGGATGATGAATATGAAATCGTTGATGTTTATATTGATAATACTGATGATGATATAACAAGAAAAATCAATAACGCACCATTCGTTCCTGCCGACAAAGGAGACAGAGACGAGAGATGTAATGAGATACTGACAATTCAGGCCATGGGACTGAAGAAGAGACTTGATCATACAGGTTGCAAATGTGCAGTGATCGGAATATCCGGTGGTCTTGATTCTACATTGGCATTGCTTGTAACTGTAAAATCATTTGATATGCTTGGAATTGACAGAAAGAATATAATTGCAGTAACAATGCCCGGATTTGGAACAACTGACAGAACATATACAAACGCATTAAAATTAATAGAAGAACTGGGATGTACTCTCAAGGAAGTTAATATCAGTGAGGCAGTTGAACTGCACTTTAAACAGATTGGACATGATATTAATGTTAAAGATGTAACCTATGAAAATGCACAGGCAAGACAGAGAACATATCTTCTCATGGACTTTGCAAATGAACATAACGGTATGGTTATAGGAACGGGAGATTTATCTGAACTTGCACTTGGATGGGCAACTTATAACGGCGATCATATGTCTATGTATGGTGTTAACGGCGGAGTTCCAAAGACATTGGTAAGACATCTGGTAAGATATTTTGGAGATACCTGTGAGAGTGAAACATTAAAGAGGGTATTATACGATGTTCTCGACACACCTGTAAGTCCTGAACTTCTTCCTCCGTCTGATAACGGAAAGATATCCCAGAAAACTGAAGATTTGGTGGGACCATACGAATTGCATGACTTTTTCCTTTATTATATTTTGCGATTTGGTTTCAGACCAAAGAAGGTGTTATATCTGGCAGAGCATGCCTTTGAGGGAGAATATGACAAAGAGACTATACTAAAATGGCTCAAAGTATTCTATCGCAGATTTTTCGCTCAGCAGTTTAAACGCTCATGTCTACCGGATGGACCAAAGGTAGGTTCAGTTGCGGTATCACCGAGAGGTGACTTGCGTATGCCAAGTGATGCATGCGTCAGAGAATGGTTGTCAGATTTAGAAAACTAAGACGAGAATGATTATATAGGCTGTAAAAAGAGAGTAATCTCATTTTACAGCCTTTGCTGAATATAAGAATTATTTAGATATATGAGTTTTGGATTAACGTTTTGCCTGATTTTCCAGAGCAATTATTTTGTTTAAAAGTAACTGCCCGGTATATTTTGAAGAGTCGGGACAGTTTATATTTTCAGTAGATCCGTTTGTTATTATTTGAGAGGTAATAGTCTCAAAAGTTGGCATAATGAGAGGATACATTGCTGAAACTGAATCGCTGATATTTTGAATGGAAATATCATTTATGTGATTTTCATCAAATGTCATTTTTATCTCAAAATTGGCGTTGCTCAGTGAAATATCAGCACAATCAAAAGAACTATAATAACGAAAGTATAGATTAGTTCAGACAGGCGAAATACCATAAATTTAGGGGCTTTATTCATTTTTGCTCCATAATAATTATTTATAACAATATATTAAGTGACGAATCGAAATATACATAATAAATTAATCAATATTATAATTAATAATAATAGTAAAATGTTAATACATTAATTTGCTAATTTATTGTTAGATGATTAGTATTATTCAGAAGATATCAACCAGTAATAGGCTAAAAATAAGGCGATAAAACAAAAGAAGGAGTAAATATGGCAGTACAGTTTATTTTAGGAAGTGCGGGTTCGGGAAAGTCCCACAGGCTATATACCATAATGACAGACAGATCATTGAACAATCCTCAGACAGAATATGTTGCTCTGGTGCCGGAGCAGTATTCTTTGGAGAGCCAGAAGGAGATTGTGTCAATTCATAAGAATAGGGGAGCTTTCAACACGGAAGTTGTAAGCTTTAATCGTCTTGCTCTCAGAACTTTTGAAGAACTTGGAATGGATGATATGACAGTTATAGATGAGATGGGCAAGCTTCTTATCATCAGAAAAGTTCTGGAAGAGCATAAGAATGAACTGAGGATATATGCCAACAAAATTACAATGCCGGGATTTGTTGATAAGATTAAATCTACAATTTCTGAATTTGAACAGTATGGTATAGGGGTAAAAGAACTTGAGAATATGATGAATGCGTCTGAAAAGAAGCAGTCTCTTAAGACCAAACTGGGCGATATGACAGTGGTATATGACGGATTCAAAAAGTACATGAATGAGAAACTGGCAACTTCAGAAGAAGTGCTGGATTTACTTTGTACTGCAATTCCACGTTCAAAGAGAATAAAAAACAGTGAGTTTTTTATTGATGGCTATACCGGATTTACACCGATTCAGAAGAAGGTAGTATTTCTTTTAATAAGATTTGCGAAGAACGTTACTTTTGCTTTCAATTTACCTGAATCGGAAATAGGCTTTTCAAATGTTACTGAGCAGGATTTGTTTTTGCTCAGTAAGAAGACAATAACGCAGATAAAGGATGAGTGTGCTCTTGCGGGTGTAGAAGTGCTTCAGGATATTGTAATTCCAAATGTTGAGATTACAGTTGTTGAAAATTCAACTGTTGAGAATTCAAATGTTGAAAATTCAAATGTTGAAAATTCAAATGTAGAGATTACAACTGTTGAGAATTCAAAAGTTGTGGTAAAAGAGCATGATAACAGTTCACTTAAAGGTCCCTACAGGTTAAGAAACAGTGCAGAATTAAGTTTTATAGAGCAGAATATTTTCAGATACAAAAATGTACAGGGATTAAATATAATAACTGATAATAATTCATTTACAACAGATATTTCAGTGCACAGTGTTTCAAATCCGAGAAAAGAATGCGAGTTTGTTGCAAAATCCATAGTTCACATGATGGAAGAAAATGATGAATACAAATTCAGAGATTTTGCAGTAATCAGTGGCGATTTGGAGAATTATTATCATTATATGGAAGAGGCATTTGCTGATTACAATATTTCCGGTTTTATAGATTACAAGAGAGATGTCAGTTCAAATCCATATATAATGGCGGTTCTTGCGGCTCTTGAAATCATAGACAAGGATTTTACATATGACAGTGTTTTCCATTTTTTGTCACTGGGCGTCATGAATACTTATATCGGGAAAAAATGTGAAAAATATAGAGAAGATAAACAGGATGCACTGATAAGTAATCATGAGACTCGGGATGCTCAGGAGAATTATGAAAATCAGAGTGTTCAAGAAGAAAAGAATGCTCAGGAGGATTATGATATTCAGGATATTCTCGACAGAATGGATAACTATGTTCTCATGTCAGGAAGAAGAGGAATCAACAGTTATTCAAAGCAATGGGAGAAAGTGTACAAAGGCATTTCAGAGGAACAGTTAAAGATTGTTAATGTAATAAGAGAGAGCCTTGTAGAGCTTATATCCCCTTTAAAGGCAAGTCTTAAAAAGAAAAATGCCACGGTATTTGAAAGAACCGTTGCGGTATATAACTTTATAAAAGAACTGAATATGTTTGGCATGATTCAAAATGATGCAAAAAGATTTGAAGAAATGGGAGAGATGAGCAGATCCTTAGAGTATGGAAGAGTTTATGATGCAATTATGGATATGCTTGACAAGATGGTAGCCATGCTTGGAGGTGAGGTAATTTCTTTCAAAGAATACAAAGGTCTTTTGGAGACCGGATTTGGAAGCCTTAAGGTTGGTATAGTACCTCCGTCCTATGATAGTGTCATGGTTGGTGATATTGAAAGAACAAGATTAAAAGATATTAAAAAGGTTATATTTGTTATTGGGGCAAATGATGGAATTATCCCAAAGAGCGGAGGTGGAGTTGGCATAATATCAGATCACGAGAGAGAATTTCTGACAGAAAACAGATTTGAACTTGCACCGACAGCAAGGGAAAATGTATTCTCTCAAAGGCTATATCTGTATATGGCGTTGTCAAAACCGTCTGACAAACTTGTTATTTCATATTCTAAGTCGGACATCAACGGTGATGAGATAAGAAGCTCATATATTATTAATACGTTAAAGGAATTGTTGCCTAATCTTTATTTCAGAGATGAAGACCGTTATGAATATAATGCAAATAATATTGTAAATGGCAAGGATGCACTCAAATATATTGCTCATTTTCTGAACAAATCAACAGTTGAATCTGAAAATGATGAGTTCTATCAGATTTATTCGTTGATGATTACCAATGAAGAGCACAGAAAAAAGTTATTTGAAATGGTGGATGCGGCTTTCTATCACAGAAGCGATGATGAGTTAGATGAGGTGATTGCCAACAAATTATATGGAATCAGAGATAATGTTGGAATTACCAGAATAGAGAGATTTGCGGCATGTGCCTATGCTCACTTTATTGAAAACGGACTGAAACTCAATCAGAGAAGGCAGTATGAACTGGCAGCATATGATCTGGGAAATTTGTATCACGGAGCAATAGACAGAGTTTTTAGTGCATGCAGAGATGAAAATATAAGTATTTGTGACATATCAGAAGAGAAAAAAAGAAAATTGATTGAGAAGAGTGTAAGAGATGTTTGTGAAGAATTTGACACAGATATTCTGACTAGTACAGCCAGATATAAATATCTTGTACAGAGGGTGAAAACTGTTACCGAGAGCACCATAGATGTGCTGACTAAACATCTGAAAAAGGGTGAATATAATCCTCGTTACAACGAGTACAGTATCAGACACGGAAGAGTTGACAGAGTGGATGTGTACGATAACAATACGGATATGTATGTGAAGGTAATTGATTACAAAACCGGAAACAAGAAGATTGATTTTACGGATGTTTATTACGGACTACAGTTGCAGCTTCTTGTATACACCGATGATGTAATTAAGCAGGAACAAAACAGAAATCCCGGGAAGACAGTTCATCCGGGTGGGGCTTTTTACTATTGTATTCAGGATCCTCTTATTGAAAAGCCTGACTTCAAGAATGGAATAAAGAAACTTAGAGACTTGGAAGAATTCCGATCAATGACAGATGCAGAACTTAGAAAATATATTGCAGACAGTGAGAAAGAGGAACTATACAAACTCAGTGGAATTCTAAACAGTGATGAGGAGTCTCTGAGGGCAATAGACAGAGAGGCTTTTGATAATAAGACAAAATCAAAAGTTGCGCCTGTAGATTTTAAGAAGGATGGAAGTCTTTCTTCTACAAGTGTTGTTTTCGAGGAACAGGATTTTAAGAAAATACTTGATTATGCCGGTAAGCTTACTGAATATATGAAGGATGAGATATTTGCCGGATGTATAAGCGTCAATCCTTTTGAAGATTCTTGCAGATATTGTGAATACAGAGGTATTTGCAGATTTGACACTTTCCTTGGGGATAAATTCAGAATAAAAGAGAAAGTAAAGCAGAACGAGTTTATTGAAAAAATAGAAGAAACAGATAATAATTCATCAGAGAGTGAGAAAGGAGAATAGGGATGGCAGTTGAATGGACAGAAAAACAAAAAGACGTAATACGCACAACCGACAGAAACATTCTTGTGTCTGCTGCGGCAGGCTCAGGTAAGACTGCGGTCCTTGTTGAGAGAATCATTCAAAAAATACTCGACAAAGATAATCCGGTGAATGTAGATGAATTGCTGGTTGTTACTTTCACAAAGGCAGCGGCTGCAGAGATGAGAGAGAGAGTTTTGAAAGCACTGGACAGTGAGTTGAAAATCAATCCTGATAATGAACATTTGCAGAGACAGCAATCATACATTCATAATGCAAGCATTACTACGATTGACAGTTTCTGTGCAAAAATAGTCAGAGAGTATTTTGACAGAATCGAACTTGATCCAAATACAAGAATTGTTGATGAGGCAGAGATTACAATGCTCCAAAATGACATATTAAATGATATGTTAGAGGAAAGATTTGCTGCGGGTGATGAAGGATTTATCAGGCTGATGGACAAGTATTCCAATCACAGAAGCACTGATAAGATAAATGAGATTATCAGTATTTTGTACAAAAATGCAGAGAGTCATGTCGATCCGAAGAGATGGTTAGATAAATGCAGAGAGAGCTATAATATAGAATCGATTGAGGATATAGAGAACAGTTCATGGATGAAAATGATGAAATTTTATATCTCCAAAGAACTGGAAAATATAAATCTCAGTATAGAAGAAGCATTAGACATTGTCAGATATTGTGATGCATTTGTTCCGTATTTCAATGATATGTCAGAGATTAAAAAAATGTTTGAAAATATAGATTGCAACAAACAGTTTGATGATATCAGACAGGAATTCTTAGGCATGTCTTTTGCAAGACTTCCAAGAATCAAAGGAGAATTTGACGAAGATGAAAGGGACAGATACAAGGCAATCAGGGAGTCAATAAAGAAAAAGACTGATAAGCTGATTAAAGACTACTTCTCACAGGATATGGATGAGATGCTGTCAGATATTATTAACAGTTCGGATGCAGTAAATGAATTAATTGATTTGACCATTTTGTTCTGTGATGCATTTTCTAATGCAAAAAAAGAAAAATGTATAATGGATTTTGCAGACCAGGAGCATTATGCATTGGAAATTCTGAGAAATTATGATGAAAACGGAGTGGGTACTCCTTCACAGGTTGCACTTGAGATAGGAACAAAGTTCAGGGAAATCATGATTGATGAGTATCAGGACAGTAATGCAATTCAGGAAGAGATACTTACCAGTGTGTCAAAAGGATTTGGTATTAATAATGTATTTATGGTTGGAGATGTTAAGCAGAGCATTTATAAGTTCAGACTTGCAAATCCGCAGTTGTTTATTGATAAATATGACACATACAGGGAGGATCTTAGTGCCGACGAGTGTAAGATTATACTGGACAGTAATTTCAGAAGCAGAAGTAATATAATAGACAGTGTCAATTTTATTTTTGATAAGATTATGAGAAGAGAACTGGGAGGGATAGAATACGAAGATGGCAATGCCATGACGTTTGGAGCCAAATATTATCCGGAAGTTCCAGGTAATCAGGATAATGACACAGAGATTTTATTTGTGGAAGGTGAAGGTAATACAAATGAGATAGCCGCCATTGCCGGAGAGATTAGGAAGCTGGTTGATCCTTCGACAGGTTTTATGGTAAGTGATGGTGAAGGCGGACTTAGAACACCAAAGTATAATGATATAGTTATTCTTTTAAGAAGTGTTAAAAACAGGGGAGATGAGTATGTTGAGGAATTGGGAAAACACGGCATTCCTGCATATTGTGAATCAAGAACCGGTTTCTACGATGCCATGGAAGTAAAACTCATTTTGGATTATTTGAGAATAATTGATAATCCATTGCAGGATATTCCTCTTGCAGCAGTATTGAGATCGGATATTTTCAGATTTTCTTCAGAGGAACTTGCAATAATAAAAGCAGAGAGTGATGTTTATTATTTCTTTGATGCAATGAAACTATATTCGCTAAATAATGAGGGAGCGCTGGTAGATAAAGTAAGGGGATTTCTTGATAAGATAGGTTATTTGCGCACACAGGTTTCATATATGGGAGTGTATGACATGATTTCTCTTATTTTGGCCGGAAGCGGTTATGAGGAATATGTATTTGCAATGCCTAACGGAATTAGAAGAGTAAAGAATATTGATATTTTAAAAGAGAAGGCAAAGCAGTTTGACTCAGGTGTGTTCAAGGGAATTTTCAATTTCGTCAGATATATCGAGAAAATAAAGGAACTTGGAATTGAGGAGGGAGAAGCATCGCCTTACAATGAGCAGGATAATATTGTTAGGATTATGACTTTTCATAAGAGTAAAGGTTTGCAGTTCCCAATAGTTTTTGTAAGTTCACTAGCATCAAAATTTAATAATTTAGATGCGACAGCTGAGATAATAACACATGACTCGATTGGAATAGGAGTTGAATACATCGATGAAAAATTGAGATTCAAAAAGTCTACAATTATCAAGAATGTAATAAAAAAACTCATTAGGGAAGAAAACTATGCCGAGTATATAAGATTTTTATATGTGGCTATGACGAGGGCACAGGAAAAAATGTATCTTACTGCATCTGATTCAAAAATGGAAGCGCGATTGGATAATTACAAAAGCATGCACAAATCAGCTGACGGCAAACTGGAATATTCAAGACTGATGCAGGCCGATTCTTTCGTGGATTGGATTGGTATGGCTATGAATGTTGGGCAAATGAATACCGGTTCATGCACTAAGTCAAGATATATCAGTAGTGAGGAGTTGGAAGAAAAAGAAATTGAAGATACTATTTTAACCGGACTTAAAAGAGAACAATTGATGAGCTTTGATACTTCGGTTGAATATGACCCGGCATTAAAAGAAATGATTACAGACAGAATGAAGTGGGAATATAAATATGCATTGGAGAGTAAACTTCCAACAAAATTAAGCGTTACAGATATTAAAAAAATGAGCGTTGAAAGTGAGGAAGATGCACAGAGTCATTATCATTTTGAACCGGTTGAGTCGGTGCCGGAATTTATGCTTGAAAAAGAAGAAGATAAAAAACTAACCGGTGCAAAGCGTGGAACTGCATATCACAGAGTACTTGAACTGTTTGATTTTGATATGGAGCCTACAAAAGAAAACATTGCAAACATGCTTTCAAATCTGTTAGAATGTGGAAAGATAAGCAAACTTGCCGGAGAGTGTATAGATATTGAAGATTTGTATATTTTCTCAAAGAGCAGTCTGTACAAGCGAATGAAGAAAGCTTATGATGAGAATCTGTTATTTAGAGAGAGGGGATTTCTCATGGGAATTCCGGCAAATGACATAAAAGCGTTAGGACTTCCTGAATTGGATGAAGTAGTTTTGGTTCAGGGTATTATCGATGTGTGCTTTATCGAAGACGGAAATTACGTTATCGCAGATTACAAGACAGATAAGGTGAGAACAATGTCTGAATTGGTTGAGAAGTACAGAGCGCAGCTTGACAGCTACCAGTACGCAATCAACAAACTTGACAATGTAAATGTATCCGAGAAGATTATTTACTCAATTGAACTTGGAGAAGAAATCCGGTGTTGATTGGTATTTCAACAACTAATCTCAGAATTATATAACTAAGAAGCAGATGTCCCCCTCCTCTAAACAAAGTGAAGGTGGGGGTAAGAAAATTTACTGAGTAGGGGTCCAATCTCCTTCTCAGTTATAAGCCTCCGGCGGCTTTCGCGATTAGTAACTAATCGCTTTCGCTACGATAACACATTAAA
>JAILRH010000257.1 GCA_024698345.1 Lachnospiraceae bacterium
CAATATCAAACCAACTTATTTTTCCGTTATCTACTCTGGAAAATCTGTTATCAAACCCTGCTCCTATATTTACGACTGTTGTGTCTGGGTGTTTTTCTATGATATTTTTCAATTGTTTATCCAGCATAATTGTTCTTGCTATAACTCCCTCGTGAGACATAAATTTATCGTACTGCGTTGTATCAATATTAAGGGCGTTAATAATCTCTACAGCTTTGTAGTCCTTTATTCTTGGATTCTCTCTCAATGTTTCATTTGCTTTTATCGCTAAAGGGATAAGAGCCGTAGTTTGTACATCTCCTAATTTTAGTTCCATTACTGTTGTTCCTTCCACATTTATTCAAATTTTTATACAAGCGCGATAGATTAAAGTATATTCTGTCTTTATTCCTGCTAATGTTGGAGAGCAAAATTCTACAAGCATATTTTCAAGTACCTTACTTCTCCTCTCTTTCACGCTTATTGCGTTAGTTGTAACTAACTGTATCTTGTAAAAGAAAGCCCTCCCACGAGAAAGGACTTTCTTTTTGTTTTTATTATTTTTTAACATTAAATGCCTTGATTCCGGGATAAACAGCTGCTGTATTTAATTCTTCTTCTATTCGAAGTAACTGATTGTATTTTGCCACTCTCTCGCTTCTGCTTGGAGCACCTGTCTTAATTTGGCAAGTATTTAGCGCTACCGCTAAATCAGCAATTGTTGTGTCTGCAGTCTCTCCGGAACGATGTGATGAAATAGCTGTATATCCAGCCTTATGAGCCATCTTAATTGCCTCTAAAGTCTCTGACACAGAACCAATCTGGTTTAATTTAATAAGAATTGAATTTCCACATCCGTTTTCAATACCCTTCTGAAGTCTCTCTGTGTTTGTTACAAATAAGTCATCTCCTACAAGTTGAACTTTATTTCCAAGTCTTTCAGTAAGTTTCTTCCATCCATCCCAATCTTCTTCATCTAACGCATCCTCAATTGAGATAATAGGATATTTATCAACAAGTTTTTCCCAGTGGTCAATCAACTCATCTGTAGTAAACTTTGTGCCAGCCTTTGGTAAGATATATTCACCTTTGCTATCACCTTTCCATTCACTGGAAGCCGCATCCATTGCAATCATAAAATCTGTTCCGGGCTTGTATCCGGCATTTTCTACCGCTTTAAGGATGTATTCAATTGCTTCTTCGTCACTTGAAAGATCTGGTGCAAATCCACCCTCATCTCCCACTGAAGTAGCAAGTCCTTTACTCTTTAATAATGCTGCAAGTGAATGGAATACTTCTGCACACCAACGTAAAGCCTCTTTAAAAGTTGGTGCTCCAACGGGCATAATCATAAATTCCTGCACATCTACAGTATTAGCAGCATGTGCTCCACCATTCAAAATATTCATCATCGGTACAGGGAGTCTGTTTCCTGACACTCCACCCAAGAATCTATATAATGGCATTTCCATCGCAATTGATGCAGCTCTTGCAGCTGCAATTGAAACAGCAAGGATAGCGTTTGCTCCAAGTTTCGATTTATCTTTTGTTCCGTCAGCCTCAATCATAGCCTTATCAACCGCATATGTGTCAGATGCATCAATTCCTACTACAGCATCGTTGATAATTGTATTGATATTTTCAACAGCTTTCTGAACACCTTTACCAAGATATCTGTCTTTTTCTCCATCTCTAAGTTCTAATGCTTCAAATTCGCCTGTAGAAGCCCCACTAGGCGCTGTTCCTCTTCCTACAGTTCCGTCCACCAATGTAACTTCTGCTTCAACGGTAGGATTTCCTCTTGAATCAATGATTTCTCTTCCGATAACTTTTTCAATTTGCAAATAATTCATCTTATTCCTCCAAACTCCTATTTTTTAGACTTTCCCTACCGGAGGTTAGCAACGCCTCCGGCTTAGAATTATAATAAATTTAGCAATTATCCTCTCATATTATTACTATTCCTCAGGGAGTCCAAATGATTTATTCAGTTAGTTCAGTCTAACTAACTCTTTGATAATATCAAAAAGCTCAAAAAAGGTCAATACTTATGAAAAATATTCCGTTCTTTTTTAATACATTTATTGAATGCTCATTAATTCTTTGTATAATCATTTTCGTCTCCTTTTTTTAAAGAACATTAACTAATTGTTTAAACATAAACCTTTTATTCATTTTCATTCTCCTTCTTTGGCACAAACATATTATACCCATCAATCAACATATTTGAAAATCTAGAAAACGGTTTTGTATTATCTTTCGACTTATATGGATTAACACAATAAACATATGGATTATCCTCTCCTAATAGTAAAAATCTATACGCTTCATAATATGTTGTGTTAAAAAATAAACACTTCTGTAAATCAATGTTGAATCGCAAGAATATAGGATACAATTCTTCATCCTCAATTAAATCTTTACTATAGTCAATAAAATTACCTTCATCATCTATTAACAAATAATCATCTCCAGCCCACATATCACACTTTTTACCGGCATTTTGCAAAAAAATCTTATATTGTTTAGGCAAAACTGCGCCATCCGGAAGAGCTTTTTCAATAATCTGTATCTC
>JAILRH010000030.1 GCA_024698345.1 Lachnospiraceae bacterium
TAATAGGTAACAAATAAAATCGCCTCCAATCGAAAAAATGTAATTGATTCATTTCCGCAGGAGCGGAAACGAATACCTTATTAACAAGGGCGCGTAGCGCCGCATTTTTTCGAAAATTTGTCAAGTGTTTTTGACAAAAAAAGTGGGGGATTTTATAAAAAAAGGAATCTGAAAGCCTTGAATTTACTGGCTTAAAGATTCCGAGAGATTATAAAACAAACTGGAGGAAAGACATTATGAAAAAAATTGCGTTGGCTTTAGCATTAGCCATGACTATGACATCAGTGGGAGGAAACACATTTGCACCTGTGACGGACAGCGTGTATGCGGCAGAGGTAGAAACAAATGCTGCGCAGAAGATTAAAAATGAGTTGTTTAATAAGGAGATTGAAAACAACAATATTACTTTTAAACTTAAAAATGGAGTATTAACTGTAAGTGGAACAGGTGTTGCAGATACAACATATCTCAATCGATATAAAGCTGATGATATCAAGGAAATAGTTATTGAGTCAGGTGTTACAGCAGTTGGTGACAGGGCATTTGCTAATCTTAAAAAATGTAAGAAAGTAACTATTCCAAACACAGTTACAAAGTTAGGAATCGGAGCTTTTGCTAAAATAAAATTAGACAAACTGGTTATTCCTAAGAGTGTAAAGGAAATAGGAATAGAGTGCATGCTTGATGGTGAGGTTAAGTCACTTACAATGCCTGGAAACTTCAAGTTCGTTCTTGATAAAGAAATCGAAGAATATCTTCCGGAATATGATTCATATTACAATATTAATATTGAACCGGATTGTGTGTATACAATACTTCCAAAGACAGAAGATTTATATTTCAATACAACATTTAATCCAAACTTAATGCAGTTTTTTAAGACTGCAAATAAGGTTCATACATATAAAAATGATAAAAAGTACAAAACATATGATAATTTGATTTATACAAAGAATGGAAAGAAATTAGTATATGTTCCAACTTCAGTAAAGAATTTGAAAATCAGAAAAGGTTGTAAGACTGTTTCTCTCAAATCATTTACATATCAGGAAGTGTTTGGTGACAGTGTTTCAAATCTTTGCAGAAATTTAAAGACAGTATCAATTCCGTCTTCTGTTAAAAATATTATTGCAGACAGTTCTGATCATGGAGATGATGGTGAAACATACGGAAAAATAAAAATCAAATTTGCAAGTAAAAAAGTATCGGGAAATGTTCTTGCTCCACTTGCTGATTATTTTGGCGAGAGTTTTCGGAAAAAAGTGTATACATCTAAATATGGTGTGAAGAATCAGAATGGAATGCAGATTTCTTATGATAATATACTTCTTAAATATACAGGAAAGAGTAAGACTGTAAAATTATCAAACAAGATTAATTCTATTGGCTCAGGTGCATTTGAAGGAACAAAAGTTACAAAAGTTATTCTTCCTTCTAATCTTAAAAAGATAGATGATGGTGCATTTAAGGGGGCAAGAAAGCTTAAGACTGTAAAGTTGCCAAAGAATATTACAAAAATAGGAAATAGTGCTTTTGAAGGATGTAGCTTTCTTGAGAATGTAAAGTTTCCAAAGAATATTACAAAAATAGGAAATAGTGCTTTTGAAGGATGTAGCTCGCTTAAGAAAGTTACTTTCAGCAAAAAACTGAAATCAATAGGAGCATATGCTTTTTCGTCAACCGGTCTTAAAAAAGTAACTATTCCAAATTCGGTTAATAAAGTTGGAGATTATGCCTTTGGTTACACAAGTGTCAGTAGCGTAACATTGTCAAAAAATATGACGGAAATACCGGATGGAATGTTTAAAGATGCAAATTTGAAAAAAATAAAATTGCCGGCAGGAATTACAAGAATCGGGGAAAAAGCGTTTTTGAATAATCAATTTGAAAGCATATCACTTCCGGCAAACCTTACAGAAATAGATGATAATGCATTTGATCACTGTAGGAAACTTACAACGGTTGAATGGAATAATAGGGTAAAAAGAATTGGAAGAGAGGCTTTTTATTTCACCGGATTGACAAGAGCAATTATTCCTGATTCCGTAACAGAATGTGGAGAAAACTGTTTTGATTCAACAAATATTTCAAAGGTAAAGTTTTCAAAGAATATGACAACTATTCCGGCAGGTATGCTTAGTTCAACAAAAATTACAAATGTTGTAATTCCTGATTATATCAAGGAATGTGGCAGATATTGTTTTTCTGATAATTTGCAGCTTAAGAGTGTTACATTTTCAAAAAATATGACATTGATACCTGAGGGAATGTGTTATAAAACAGGTATTACAAATGTTGTCATTCCGGGGTATATTAAAACTGTAGAAAAATATGCATTTTCGGTATCTAATATTAAAACGGTTGAATTACAGGAAGGTGTTGAAAATATTCATAGCAAAAGCTTCTATATAGAGTGGTATAAAAATAAGGCAGTAGAGGTAGTAATACCAAAGAGCCTTAAGAAAATTGAGTTGTTTGCAAACTCGGATTGTATAAGTAAATTTATTTATTCTGCAAATAGTGATTTGAGTAATTCAAAAGAATTTAAGTCTGCTTCTGACAATAATACTATTGATGTTGCAACGCTTAGAACAAATGATAAATTATATTGTAAAGTACAGGAAGTATGGATAAATAGAGGAGGGGAAACAGAGGGATTATATTGCCTGGTAAATTACACATTTAATAAATAACACCTTGATTAAAATAAAAACCGCAGTGGAAAAATGATATGCCACTGCGGTTTTTTACATGCCGGAGTATAATCTTGTCAGATAAGACTCCAAATTTATATAAATTTATTTAAATCCTTGTTATATTCGTAAGAGACCTCTCTTAATTTCTCGACTAACTCACTTTGATTAATATCAAGACTGTTGCACATATCTTCAAGTGTCGGATAGAAATCTCTAAGTTGTGTATTTACATAGCTTAAAAGCATTATTGGATCCTTTGGAATACTCATAACTAAAACCTCTTAATGTAAAATTATGCAAGACCAATCAATGAGAAAAGTCCCATTGCGCCTGCCCCCATGATAATTCCTGCAAGAACTACGCCGCACATACAAGCTGCAATACTCGACTTGAAATCCATATCAAGAATGCTTGCTGCTAATGTTCCTGTCCAGGCACCTGTTCCCGGAAGTGGAATACCTACAAAGAGGAAGAGTGCAACGAAAAGTCCGCGACCTGCTTTCTCCTGTAATTTCTGTCCGCCTTTTTCACCTTTCTCAAGACAGAAAGTGAAGAATCCACCGATAATTGGCTTATCTTTGCCCCATTCTAACACTTTTCTTGCAAAGAAATAGATGAATGGAACCGGAATCATGTTTCCGAGAATACATACAGCGTACACTAAAACAGGATTCAGGTTCATGCCTAATCCGATTGGAACTGCAGCTCTTAACTCAATTAATGGAACCATTGAAATAAAAAATATTATTAAATAATTAATCATTATAACTCCTTTATAAAACGACATTTCAAAATATATCTTTTATTATTTATTTTGCTGATTCTATTATCTTTCCTCAATCGGCTTGAATGGAGCTCGTTTTGCCACATTCTTATAAGCCGGACGGATAATCTTTCCGTCGTTGATTAACTCTTCAATTCTGTGGGCGCTCCAACCTGCCATTCTTGCAGAGGCAAACATAGGAGTGAAGAGTTCGTCAGGAAGTCCGAGACTTGTGTAAACAAATCCGCTGTAGAAATCAACATTTGCACTGACATTTTTATTTACTTTGTGAACTCTGTAAATTGCTTCAGGAGCAAGTCTTTCAACTGTCTCATAGAGAGCAAATTCCTTTTCACAGTTTTTCTGAATAGATAATTCTTTCGCATACTTTTTCAAAATCTTAGCACGTGGATCTGAAATAGAGTAAACTGCATGACCGATACCATAGATAAGTCCCTTCTTGTCGTAGAGCTTTTTATCAAGGAGTGCCATAAGGTAATCCATAACCTCTTCTTCATCATCCCAGTGGCTGATAGTTTCTTTCATATGGTCAAACATCTTTTTAACCTTGATGTTGGCTCCGCCGTGCTTTGGACCTTTGAGAGAACAAAGTGAAGCGGCAATGGCAGAGTAAGTATCAGTTCCTGTAGAAGATACAACGTGAGTGGTAAATGTAGAATTGTTACCACCGCCGTGCTCTGCGTGAAGGACCAGACAAAGATCAAGAACTTTAGCTTCGAAATCTGTATACTGGCTGTCCGGTCTTAAAAGTCTCAATATGTTTTCAGCTGTAGATAATTCCGGATCCGGATTGTTGATATGAAGACTCTCTCTACCATAGTAGTGTTGGTAAGTAAGATGTCCGTACACTGAAATGAGTGGAACTCTCGCAATCAATGTAAGGCACTGGCGAAGTACGTTTGGAATTGAAGTGTCATCACCAAGTGCATCATATGAGTAGAGTGTAAGAACACTTCTTGCAAGAACATTCATAATGTCAGGAGATGGAGCTTTCATAATTACATCTCTGACAAAACTGATTGGAAGTTCTCTGTACTCAGCTAACTGTGCATTGAATTTATCTAATTTTTGTTTTGTTGGAAGTTCTCCGAAAATCAAGAGATATGTAACTTCCTCGAAACCAAATCTTCCGTTTGAAGAAAAATCTTCAACGATTTCTTCTATATCAAACCCACGGTAAAAAAGTTTACCCTCGCAAGGAACGGATTTCCCGTCAATATTATCATAGGAATGAACATCACCAATCTCAGTGAGACCAGTGAGAACTCCTTTTCCATTGGCATCTCTAAGACCTCTCTTTACGTCATACTTTCCATAGAGCTCAGGGTCAATACACGAATTTCTAATGCAGACATCAGCGTATTTGTTAATCTGTGGAGATATTTCATCCTCAAGCATTTCTGACTTAAATGGCATAATATAATCCTCCTGTTCAAAATTGCGATTGCATTGATAATGAAAAATGCGCTCGCATCTCTAAATTCTACCATAAAATGAGTGTTTTCACAATGTTAAGGTTTTATTAATCTTAAGATGCTCTGATTTGTTTTACAACGATGAAAAAAAACGTAGGAAAAACATTTTAGGAACTAAATTTCACTATACAAATTATTTTAGCATTGTGATATGATAGAAAAGGATGCGACTATTTTTTGATAATTATTAAGTCACGCATATTATTATTTCCGGGAGATTACCAATGGATTTATTTGAATATATGAGAACAAACACCATGGAGAAAGAGTCGCCTCTTGCCAGCAGACTCAGACCAACCACTATTGATGAAGTAGTGGGGCAGGAGCACATCCTTGGTGAAGGAAAATTATTATACAGAGCTATCAAAGCTGATAAGTTAGGTTCGGTTATTTTCTACGGACCTCCGGGAACCGGAAAGACAACTATCGCAAAAGTTATAGCAAATACCACAAGTGCAGAGTTTAAGCAGTTAAATGCCACTGTGTCCGGAAAGAAAGATATGGAAGAGGTTGTGGAAACTGCAAAGCAGACACTTGGTATGTATGGAAAGAAGACCATACTTTTTATTGACGAGATTCACAGGTTCAACAAGAGTCAGCAGGATTTTCTGTTGCCTCATGTGGAAGACGGTACCATTGTTCTTATCGGAGCCACAACTGAGAATCCTTACTTTGAAGTTAACGGAGCTCTTATTTCCCGCTCCATAATCTTTGAACTCAAACCTCTTTCAAAAGAGAATGTAAAGACTCTTATTAAGAGAGCGGTCTATGACAATGAAAAAGGAATGGGAGTTTACAATGCAAAGATAGATGATGATGCGGCAGAGTTTCTTGCAGATATTTCAAACGGAGATGCGAGAAAAGCTCTCAATGCCATTGAACTTGGTGTTCTCACAACGGACAAGAGTGAGGATGGCTTCATTCACATCACACTCGATGTGGCTCAGGAATGTATTCAGAGAAGAGCCGTTGGATATGATAAAACAGGAGACAATCATTACGACACTATATCGGCATTTATCAAAAGTATGAGAGGATCAGATCCCGATGCTGCAGTTTATTATCTTGCAAAGATGCTGTACGCAGGTGAGAGTGTTGATTTTATAGCAAGAAGAATTATGATTTGTGCCGCGGAGGATGTTGGACTTGCAGATCCAAACGCACTTAATGTTGCAGTGTCGGCGGCCAATGCAGTTCATATGATTGGTATGCCTGAGTCCCAGATTATTTTATCGGAGGCGGTAATATATGTTGCCACTGCACCAAAATCCAACTCGGCAGTATGTGCAATCGGGGAGGCTATGGACAGTGTGAAGAACAACACTTCAGTTAAAGTCCCGGCTCATCTTCAGGATGCACATTATGGCGGAGCAGCAAAATTAGGACATGGTCAGGGTTACAAATATGCTCATGATTATCCAAATCACTTTGTTAAACAACAGTACATGCCAGATGGAATGGAAGATGTAAAGTTCTATCATCCTGACAGAATAGGGCATGAAGAAACAATAGTTGATTATATGAAGTTTATTCGTGAAAATCAGGAATCATAGTCATATAGATATTTACAAGAAAATATTTACAAAAACAATATATGTATATGCAATTATATTCAAAATCAATGTAATAGCAGACAGTGATATTTTCAAATAATACAGAAGTGAATTATTAATCCGGAAAAATATTAATATATATATATATGAGGTAAACAATTGAAAGCTTTAATAGAAAAATTAGCGAATGGAAATGTTGAATACTTTATACCAACTGCAGAGATGTCAGACAAAGAACTTGATATCTCCGTTACAGCAGGTGAAAAAAAGACATTTGAAATCAGTATTGATACAACAAATGACAGAGATTGTAAAGGTGTTGTGTACACGACAGATTCAAGAATCGAAATTCAGAACAATCAGTTCTTTGGAAAGAATAACAAAATCAGAATCAGTGTTGATGCCAAATATTTAGAGCCTGAAACAAAGTTTGAGGCTGAGATTGTGTGCACAACCAATGCAGGAGAAAAGAGAATTCCATGCAAGGTATATGTTGAGCCGGTTGTCACAGAAAGCTCCATTGGAGAAGTTAAGGATCTCGATGATTTCATGAAACTATTAGGTCATGATTACGAGGAAGCTTTGAAGCTGTTTCTTTCAAAAGGATTCAAACACGCGATTCTTAAAGATGACAAGTATAAATGTGTATTATACAACCAGCTGATAAAGAATCATAACAGAGAGATTGCTATGGAAGAATTCTTAGTGAAGACAGGATTGAAAGAACCGGTGGTTCTCTCTCTTGCAAAGACTAAGAAGGTCTATGAGAATATAACTGAAGCTTACGGAGATGTATTTCAGATTACAAGAAGTTGTGTCGGTTATGTTGAAATAGACGTGGAAGTTCAGGGGAATTTTATTCATAACGCAAAAGAAAAAATAACTAATGATGATTTCGTTGGAAATACTTATGAGTATCCTTACCTTATCAGTCACAGATTGTTACATCAGGGTGAAAACAGAGCTGTTATCACTCTTAAAACTACATCTCAGACACTTAAGTACGAGATTGTTATCAATAATACTCCGGCAGATGTTGCAGACTACGTTGCATCAAAGAGAGATATTCTCAAACTTATGAATTCATACATTGATTTCAGATGCGGCAAGGTTAAGGGAAGAGAGTGGATTGATTCCATGAATACTCTCGCGGATGACATGCTTCACAAGAATGACAGAGATATGATTGCATGTCTGTTAAAGGCTCAGATGTCGATTCTTTCAGGAGAGAAAGATTCTATTATTATCAATCTCACAAAACTTAGTGGAATTCTCAATGCAGAGGATACAGAGAAGATAGAATATTACTGTTATTATCTCTATCTCAAAACAATATATAAAAAGAACTCATCATTTACAGAGGATGTAAAAAAAGAGATTAAGTCTTACTTTGAAAACGGATATGACAAATGGGGACTGTTGTGGATGATATTGTATCTTGATGACAGATACACTCAGAATCCAAGTCTTAAATATACACTGATAAAAGAACAGTTCAACAAAGGATGTACCAGCCCGGTTATGTATTTCGAGGCGATTTCGGTTCTTAACGAACAGCCTGCATTACTTAGAATTATCAATCCGTTTGAACTTCAGGTTCTCAATTTCGGAGCAAAGAAAGGTATTGTATCAGACAAACTTGCAAGACAGTTCCTTCTCTTAATTGAGAGAGAGAAGAAAGCTAATCCGCTTCTTACAAAGATTCTTATGAACATCTACAAGTATAATCCTTCAAATGATGTTCTTACAGGAATCTGTCGAATGATGATAAATGCAGGAAGAAAAAATCCGGAAGATTTTGAGTGGTATGAGAGAGGCGTTGAGGCTGATGTCAAACTTGCCGAACTTATGGAATACTATGTATACACTATCAGTTACAGGGGTTACGAAATCTTCAAACCTTCCGTGTACATGTATTTTGGATATGATTCTTCATCCCTTGGAGAATATCAGGCATATTTGTTTGCAGACATAATTGCAAACAAAAAAGAACTGCCTGCAGAGTATGACAGATTCAGGGATTCAATGGAGAAATACGTGATAAATAACCTTCTTGACGGTAATATCAATGAGGATTTGGTAATCATCTACAAGGATGTTATTGACTCTGATTTTGAAGTTGAAGAAGAGATGAAGAGATATATTCCAATGCTTGTCAATTCATACGAAATTACAGTGGCAAATGATAATATCACTGATGTTCTCATATGTCATAAAGAGACAGAAGCTTATGAGCAGGTTGCAGTGAAGAACAACAGAGCGGTAGTTACCATTTACACGGACAAGCCGGTGATTCTCTTTGTTGATAAGAAGGGCAGAAGAATAGCCAATATCAAATATAAATTAAAACAGCTTCTTTCTATCAGACAGTTGAAAACTATTAGCGAGAAGACTGAAAATGAATTTGTTGAAATTGAAAATGTCAATAAATGTATGGAGAAACCTTCAAGATACAAGAACAAAGGAAGTCTTTTGCTGAAGGTTTGGAATAATGAACTCATCAACAAATATTTCAAACATGATATATCTGAATTTATCGTTGATTATTGTGATGAAAATCTTGACGGCGGAGAATTGACAGACACTCTCCTGACAATCAAGATTGATGAACTGAGTTTTGAAAAGAGATATAAGCTGATAGAACTTCTTCTCAAGAGATTTAAGTTCTTTGAAGGGGGCTTATTGATTAATAAATACGGACCGCAGAGAATTGATGATGAGCTGGTTCTTAAGTATGTAAATGATACCATTAGAGAAAATGAAGCTTCAGAGGATTCTAAGATTCTATCGTTGTGCAGATATCTGTTCCTGAAAGGAATCTCAAATGTTGTAACTCTCACATATCTTCAGAAATATTATGTGGGACCGACGGATGAGATGTATGATATGCTGCTAGCCTGTCAGAAAAAGGGAATAAACGACATTAACTTTGAAGAAAGGCTGATTGTTCAGATGATTTTCGAAGGAAGATCTGAGGACAGAATGCTTGATATTTTCCTGTCTTATTGCGCAAATGAGGGTGGAAGAAATATCAGAAAGGCATTCTACACATATACATGCTACAACTATTTTGTTAAGGGTGATAAGGTAGATGATAAGTTATTTGAATTGCTCGAAAGCGATATAAAGAGAGAAATGAAGGTATCCGAAATATGTAAGATGGCATACCTTGGCTATATTACGACAAAAGACGAAATAGAAGAGGACAGAGTTGAACTGTGTAAGGATTTAATTTATGACCTGACTGAACTTAATATAGTATTTGAATTCTATAAGAAGTTCAACAAATGGTTCAAGATGCCGTACAGCATTATGGATAAGACTATTATTGACTACAGAACTAATCCAAAGAACAAAGTATTTATCATGTATTCGATTCATGATAAAGAAGGGAATGTTGGAAAGACTATAACTGAGGAGATGCGTTCGGTATTCCCGGGAATCTTTTTAAAGCAGCTTACAATGTTCTATGGTGATAAGGTTGTCTACACTATTATCGACAGAAATAATGATGAGATTACTCATACCAGTGAGAAGAGTATTTATCTCAACAACAAAGAAGATTACAACACTGACAACAAGTTCGGACAGATAAACGGAATGTTGATTTGCGATGAACTGGGAAGGGAAGATGCTCTTGTTGAAATGATGAAGAATTATGAATTCAACAAAGCCGCATCGGAACAATTATTTAAGATACTTTAGGAGGCAAATTGTGAACAAAGGAATTGTACTTGGAATTGATTTTTCAAATGATTACACACAGGTCTCAGTATTGGGTGATACAAATGAGCCAAAGGCACTCAAATTTTCTGACATGGGAGAGGAATACCTTATGCCTACGGCAATATTTTACAATACAGATATCAGGGAGTGGGCAATAGGCACGGAGGCTGTAAACAGAGCCAAAGTTGAAAACTGCATATTTATTGACAAGCTGCCTGAGAAGATTAGAAAGACACCGGGAATAAAGATTGCCGGAGAGTTCTATAAGTGGGAAGAAGTAATTGCAAAGTATTTAGAGGGAGTTATCAAACTCGTTATCAACAAGGTTAACGGTGTTCTCATTCGAAACATTATTATTTCCGTTGATGATCCTGATGAGACCGTAATGCAGATTATTTACGCAGCTACAACGGCACTTGGGTATGAGAACGGAACAGTCAGAATAGTTAACCACGCAGAGAGTTTTGCATACTACATTCTCAACCAGAATAAAGACATCTGGATTAACTCTGTTATTATGGTTGATTTCAATGAGAGCTCTGCCGTTATCAGAAAGATGTTTGTCACAAAGGGACGAGAGCCAAGAACCGTTGATGTAAAGAAGATAGATGTATCTGATCAGTTGAAATATGAGAATCTGGATACAGAGGAAGGATGCAAAAAGACAGATTCAATATTGCGTGACATACTCTTAAAGGAAATAGACGAAAATGTAGTGTCGGCAATATATCTTAACGGACCGGGCTTTATGAAAGAAGGCTGGTATGCAAAGACCATTGATGCCATATACAGTAACAGAAGAATATTTGCCGGCAACAACCTGATTGTAAAGGGAGCTATATATGCAGCCAGAGAATTATTCTTTTACACAACATTAGACAATTATGTTATTTCCTGCAAGGGAAGAACTAAAGTAAATGTTCTCATGGAAGTGATTCACAGAGGTAGTGAGACAAAGGTTAAATTATCAAAAGCAGGTGTACACTGGTATCAGGCAGGAGCCAAGACACAGTGCATTCTTGACAATGTGGACAGGGCAAATTTTGAGATGTTTTATCCTGCAACAAGAGATATCAAGAGATTTTCAATCAGCCTTGCGGATTTTCCAAAACGTGATAACAAGACAGTCCGTGTAGAAGTAAGTCTTGCGTATGTTGAGGAGTCCAAATTTGTTGTGGAAATAAAAGACATTGGTTTTGGTGATTTCTTTGAGTCTTCAGGAGCTGTTGCAAGATATGAAGGCGAAGTTTAGCAAAGACGGAGAGATTTAGGAGGCAAATATGAGTGGATTGATGTTGTGCACAATGCAGGCACAAAAACCATATTTTATAAAAGAAATAAATAAGAATATCTATTCTGTTGAGGAACTTAGTTACTACCTGTATAACTATCTGTATCTTGTTGAGGAAAAGTTCTTTTCAGATGCACTGATTGATTATCTGGCAGAGACTTTGGAACAAAAATCCATTGCAGACGGACTTAAGCATCTTGCGGACAGAGGGGGTAATCTCGGTGAGAAGATTTCTTTCGTGGTGAAGAACAGTGGATATTATTCATCTAAGGAAGTGGAAGAGTTAGAGCGACATCTTGTAATGCTCAACTCAAAATCATCAGCAGAGCGCGTTAAGGCTAAGGCCGATCTTTTGATGAATAATCACAAGTATAATCTCGCCATAGTATTTTACAGAAATATACTTAACAAAGGCAGAAGTAACGAACTTGGGGATGAGTTTTACGGTGATGTATACAACAACCTTGGAGTTGCTTACACAAGAATGTTTGAGTATGCAACTGCGGCTGCTTGTTTTAGAAGTGCTTATAAGTTGTCATCTAATATTAGGATTTTGGAAAATATGATAAAGGCAGATCTGATGGATGGAAACGAACAAAGACTCAGTCTTGATCAGGCACAGTACAAGATTCAGGATATAACAATCAACAGATTAAGAACAGAGATAGTATCTGTAAAGGCTCATGTAAATGTTAACTGGGATAAGATTGACAGAGAAAACTATGTGAAAAAATGCAGAGATGAGTATTTTGTAGAGATTAATTCATAATTGTAAAATAAATAATTTGATGAGGAGAAGAGATGAAAAAAATAATTGCATTTTTAATGAGTATTGTATTAATTGCAGGATGCCTGCCGACACAAAAAACAACGGCGGACGATGATATATATTATTCTGATTTATTTGCGTACGGTCTTTATGATAACGGAGACGCTATAATTTTATATCCGCGCGGAGATGTTGAAATAGGAAGTGTACTTGAGATTCCTTCATTTATAGAAGGACATAAAGTTGTTAGATATAATGATATCTATTCAAATGATATAGTAGAGGTAATTATACCGGGAACAGTAATAGAGGCAAATCGTATATGCAGTAGTAACCTTGAAAAAGTTGTAATTGGAGAAGGCGTTAGAGAAATACACGATTATGCATTTCAGTATAGTTATAAGCTTACGTCAGTTAAATTGCCTGAAAGTCTTGAGAAGATAGGCAGGTATGCATTTTACGCTGACAGAAGTATTACTGATATAGAAATAAAGCAAGGGGTGCGTCGAATAGAATATGCGGCATTTCAATATTGTTCGTCCCTTAAAAGTATTGATATACCGGAGGCATGCACGTATATAGGAGCGGGAGCATTTGAGTATTGTGACAATCTTGAAAGTGTACGCCTTCCTGATATAGTAACTACTGATGCTCAGGCATTCGCTAATAATCCCAAAATGGCAAATGTTGAATTTTATCACAGTAATGCACCTCGGGAAGGGGAAGAGGCTCCAAAGATAGGAAATGATACATTTTTGAATGCAATCTCATTAGAGAGTATAATTATTCCTGAAGGTTATGATACATTAATGTTAAATGCATTTTATAATTGCAGCAATTTAAAAGAAATATCATTGCCTGAGTCTTTGAGTGCCATTATGGTGCAAGCGCTGCTCAAATGTGATGCTCTTGAATCTCTTACAATCAGATCGAATCTGACGATAAGTAATGGTCCGATATTTGGAGGAACTAATACATCTGTAAAAGAACTTTATTACACAGCTACTGAAAGAGTGCCTAGTTCTAACATGGTAGGTATGTATGCGTTGGAAAAAGTAAGATTTTCTGATAAACTCCGTGTTATCGAGGAGGGAGCATTTGCGTATTGTTCTAATCTAAAAGATGTTGTATTTCCTGATTCGTTAAAGACGTTAGAAGCGGGAGCGTTTGCAGATTGTACATCGTTAGAATCAATTAATATTACAAAAAATGTAGACAATATTGATTCACTTGCATTCGCCGGTTGCACATCTCTTAAGAAGATTAATGTTGATCCGGAAAATGAAACTTATTTATCCACCGGAAAAGCTATTTACACAAAGGATATGAAAAAACTCGTATTGTACAATGATTATACTGATGCAGGAAAGGTATATAGCATTCCTTGTGGTGTTGAGGAGATAGGTGAGGCAGTATTCAACTATAATGCATTTTTGGAGAAGATTATCATTCCAAAATCTGTGACAAAGATGGATGAGTGCGAAATGAGAGATACTGTTGTTATATACGGATACAAAGACAGTGCAGCTGAAGAATATGCTAACAAAAACGGAAATCCATTTGTCGAGATTTCGGATGAAAATGAAATAAATGAGTCTGAGTTTGTTTCAATTGAGGGATTCCAGATTAATCCTTACAACTATGGAATCAGAACAAGATATTCTTATCCGGCAATTATTGACGGACAGAAGGTTGTATCAAGAGGTCTTGTGTATGGACTTAAAGATTATTGTACAGAAGCAGACATGACAGTGAACTCTGAGTGCAGTGATGTGTACAGTTATGTTGCCACAGACAAAGGAAATGTTGCAAATATGTTTATTGATAATGCTGACGGTGGCGATGAAATTACATACGATACATACGTAATGACTATGGTAAACAATAAGCCGTTTGTAAATTCTATGGCATATATGAGTGACATTCGTGTAAGAGCCTATGTACAGCTTGAGAATGGAACATATATCTATGGACATTGCAATGAGTATTCCTTCTATGCTCTTGCAGACAAACTTTACAGATACAGTCAGATGCCAAATGCAGAAATGCATAATATATTGTTTGATAATATTCTTAGCGTTTTAAAACAGGGATACAGTAAGGTTATTTATGGAGAAAAATAGAATTTAGTCTAACTATTCAGCCTTTCAGCAATGCCAGCTCGAATTCGCAGATATATCTGCTAAGCTTTTTGCATTTTATTAAAAATAATAGAGATAATTTGTAAGATTTTTGGTATAATAAAAGTTGAACAGATTGTGCGGAATCAAACAAATAAAGCGTTTGATACTATAAATATTAATAGGAGGATGCTTATGAGATTGAAAAAACTAATATCATCAATTATGATTGCAGCAATGACAGTATCGTCATTGGGAATGGGTGTAATGGCTACTGACAAAGCGGTATATGGAGACACTAAGGCACCGGTTACTTTAAAAGGAACTTATGGACAGACTGAGGCGAGAAAAATGTTAAGCAGGGTGAATGCTTTCAGAACAAGTGGCAGTGCCTGGTATTGGAATGAAGACGATACAACAAAGAGTGTGTTGTCCGATTTAAAGGCGTATAGTTATGATTACGAATTGGAGAGAATAGCAATGAAGCGAGTTGTGGAAATTGCATATTCTTACAGCCATACCAGACCAAACGGTGAGAGTTGTTTCACAGCATTTGCATTCGATAGCGGTGCCAGAGGTGAAAATATAGCGTATGGCAAGGCAACAGAAGCAGAGGCTTTTGAGTTTTGGAAAGAGGAAGATTATAAGTTTGATCATCAGAGTCATAGAAGAAATATGTTAGGCAGTAACTTTAATTATATCGGGATTGCTCATTTTGTTTATAACGGAATTCATTTCTGGGTTCAGGAACTGTCTGAAAATCCTTGTGACAGTAAGGTGACAGATGTGAATGATTCTGAAGTTGAGGCAACTATTGATTTTAGCCCAAGCCAGAATTCAAGCGATAACACATCAAAGGAAAATACTGAAAAGAGCACAGTGCCACCAAAGGTATCATTTAAGTCTTTGAAGGCAAAAGGTAAAACTGTAACTGCTAAGTGGGATAGAAATTCCAACGCTGACGGATATCAGGTTCAATATGCAACTGATAAAAAGATGACAGCAAAAGTGAAAACAAAGAACCTTAGTGCATCAAAGAATGGTTTGAAAGTTAAATATGCCACTAAGAATAAGAAATATTATTTCAGAATTAGAAGCTTTGTTAAGACCGGAAACGGTAAAAAATATAGCAAATGGTCAAAAGTAAAGGCAGTAAAGATTAAATAACTTAAGCTGTAGTGAGTGGTGGCTGGATTGATTGATGCTGCCATATTGCTGGCTGGATTGATTGATGCTGCCATATTGCTTGACAAAAAACAAAAATATCTATATCATAATGGATAGTACTTTTTACAACTAAAGTGCACATAAAGTAAATGCAACGAAAAAGAGGAGTAGCAGACAACCTGCCTAAAAGAGAGATGGTTCACCGGCTGAAAGACCATTAGGAGTAGTATCTGTGAAGGTAGCTTTGGAGCAGCACTGATGAAGTCAGTAGTCAGTGACGATTCGTCCCCGTTATAGGATAAGATGAGTAAATATAAAGGTGGTACCGCGAGAAAATCGCCCTTTATAATGGTACCGATAAAAAAACAGACCGGTTACCCGGTCTGTTTTTTTATCTAAATGTTCCATAAAGTATACATTACGGAACGTTGGTATCGATTACTTATATAGGAAAAGAGGAGAGTAAGATGAAGGAATTGGAAAAAAATTATAATCCTGCTGACATTGAGGACAGATTGTACAGCAAGTGGCAGGAGAAGAAGTATTTTCACGCAGAAGTTAACAGAAGTAAGAAACCATTTACAATTGTGATGCCACCTCCAAATATCACAGGACAGCTCCACATGGGACATGCACTTGATAACACAATGCAGGATATCTTAATCAGATTTAAGAGAATGCAGGGATACGAAGCATTATGGCTTCCTGGAACTGATCACGCATCTATCGCAACTGAGGCTAAGATTGTAGAGAAGATGAGAGAAGAAGGTATCTCAAAAGAGGATATCGGACGTGACGGATTCTTAGAGAGAGCATGGGACTGGAAAAAACAGTATGGTGGACGTATTGTTTCACAGCTTAAGAAGATTGGTTCTTCATGTGATTGGGACAGAGAGAGATTTACAATGGATGAAGGGTGTAACGAAGCCGTTAAAGAAGTTTTTGTAAATCTTTACAATAAAGGACAGATTTATAAGGGTGAGAGAATTATCAACTGGTGTCCTCACTGTCTTACATCAATCTCTGATGCAGAGGTTGAGTATGAGGATCAGGCAGGTAAGTTCTGGCATTTAAGATACAAACTCGCTGATGGAAGCGGTTATGTTGAACTTGCTACAACAAGACCTGAAACTTTACTTGGTGATACAGCTATCGCTGTTAACCCTAACGACGACAGATACAAAGATATCATCGGAAAGACAGTGATTCTTCCAATCGTTGGAAGAGAGATTCCTGTTGTTGCAGATGATTATGTTGGAATAGATTTCGGTACAGGTGTTGTTAAGATTACACCTGCACATGACCCTAACGATTTTGAGGTAGGTTTGAGACACAACCTTCCAATTATTAATGTTATGACTGATGATGCAAAGATTACAGAGGATTATCCAAAGTATGCCGGAATGGATCGTTACGATGCAAGAAAGGCTATCGTTGAAGATTTAGAGGCAGAGGGCGCCCTTGTTAAGATTGAAGATCATGATCACAACGTTGGAACATGTTACAGATGTCATACAACAATCGAGCCAAGAGTATCAAAACAGTGGTTCGTTAAGATGGAAGAACTTGCAAAACCGGCTATTGAGGCAGTTAAGAATGGTGATACAAAGTTTGTTCCGGGATATTTTGATAAGACATATTTCCATTGGTTAGAGAACATCCGTGACTGGTGTATTTCAAGACAGTTATGGTGGGGACATCAGATTCCTGCATTCTACTGTGATGACTGCGGAGAGATGGTTGTAACAAAAGACAACAAGGCTGTATGTCCAAAGTGTGGAAAAGAGATGAGACAGGATCCTGACACACTTGATACATGGTTCTCATCTGCACTCTGGCCATTCTCAACACTTGGCTGGCCACATGACACAGAGGAGATGAATTACTTCTATCCTACAAGCACACTTGTTACAGGATACGATATCATTCCTTTCTGGGTAATGAGAATGATGTTCTCAGGATTAGAGCATACAGGCAAAGTTCCGTTTGATACAGTACTTATTCACGGTCTTGTGAGAGATTCACAGGGACGTAAGATGAGTAAGTCTCTTGGAAATGGTATTGATCCATTGGAAGTAATTGACAAGTACGGAGCTGATGCATTAAGATTTACACTTATTACAGGTAATGCACCTGGTAACGATATGCGTTTCTACTGGGAGAGAGTAGAGGCAAGCAGAAACTTTGCAAATAAGGTTTGGAATGCATCACGTTTCATTATGATGAACATGCCTGAAGAAGGTATTGATTTGAATAAGAAACCGGCTAACCTTACAGATGCTGACAAGTGGATCTTATCAAAGGTAAATACTCTTGCAAAAGATGTAACAGAGAATCTTGATAAGTATGAGCTTGGTATTGCAGCAGATAAGATTTATGAATTTATCTGGGAAGAGTTCTGTGACTGGTATATTGAGATGGTTAAGCCTCGTCTTTACAATGATGAAGATGAGACAAAGAGCGCAGCACTTTGGACATTAAAGAAAGTTCTTATTGATGCCCTTAAGATGCTTCACCCTTACATGCCATTTGTTACAGAAGAGATTTTCTGTACATTACAGGATGATGAAGAGTCTATTATGATTTCTAACTGGCCTGAGTTCACAGATGAATTTGCATTTGCTGCAGAGGAAAAAGCAGTTGAGACAATTAAGGAAGCAGTTAGACTTATCAGAAATACAAGAGCTGAAATGAATGTTAAGCCAAGCAAGAAGGCTAAGGTATTCGTTGTTTCAGAAGATGAAGATACAAGAATTATTTTTGAAAACGGTAAGGTATTCTTTGCAACACTTGGAAGTGCATCAGAAGTAGTTATTCAGAATGATAAATCAGGAATTGATGATGATGCGGTTTCAGTAGTAATTCCAAAGGCTGTTATCTATATGCCGTTTGCAGAACTTGTTGATATTGAAAAAGAAATCGAGCGTCTTGAAAAAGAGGTTGCAAGATTGGAGAAAGAGCTTGCAAGAGTTAATGGAATGTTAAGCAATGAGAAGTTTGTAAGCAAAGCTCCTGAAAAGAAAATCAATGAGGAAAAAGAAAAACAGGCAAAATATACTCAGATGATGGAACAGGTTAAAGCGCAGTTAGCTAATCTTAAGAAATAATAAATCTTTTTGTCAAAAGATAGTTTGTGGTTGCTTTTTATATTTTCAATCGTTATGATGTATAACAGAGAGAAGTTAATTATCTTAATTAATTATGTTTTCGCATTAAGGAGCCGGGAGTGTTCCTTAATGCGATTGCAGATAAGATTGGAGAATAATATGTTAAATTTCGAAGAAGAAGTAAAAAAATTTCATCCAAGTCTTGAGATAGAAGATGCTGAGGATGCTATATATAATAGTCATGTTTCAGATATTACAGACATTTTAGTAGAGATGCTCAATGAAATCAGAGGGACTAAATAACTACAGAGAATTCTTGAGTAGTTCTTGAATATTTAGCAGGGATGGTATATTATGATTTGTTTTAATTGTGGTAATATCCTGACCAACAGTGATTATTGCAGTCATTGTGGTATGGATGTGAGTATATACAAAAGAATAGTGAAGTTATCAAATGCCTACTATAATGCAGGCTTGATAAAAGCTCAGAACAGAGATTTGTCCGGGGCAGTAGATGCACTCAACAGATGTATCAAACTGAACAAAAGACAGATCGATGCAAGAAATCTTTTGGGATTAGTTTACTTTGAGATGGGAGAGACTGTTCAGGCTTTTAGAGAGTGGGTTGTCAGCCTTCATATTCAGGGAGATAATAATGGTGCTGAAAAGTACCTTGAGGCGATTCAGGCCGACAAGAATAAGATGGATGAACTTAATCACACAATCAGAAAGTTTAACGTTGCTCTTGCATATGCCCAGAATGGAACTGAAGACATGGCGGTAATCCAGTTGAAGAAGATTCTTACACAGAATCCAAACCTCGTAAAAGGTCATCAGTTGCTGGCACTTTTATATCTCAAGCAGGGCGAGTACGAGAGAGCTAAAAAGTCTATCATGAAAGCTTTAAAGATTGATAAGTGCAATGCTCTCAGTACAAATTACCTTAGAGAAATAAACAAGTGCATTGATGATGAGCGAAAGAACAATCCGGAAGAGAGAAACAGAAGAAGACGTGCTAACAGAGGATTGATTCTTGACAGAGAATACTTAAATGGAAATGACGTTATTATTCCAAAGAACAGTTTTAGGGAAGCATTTTCAAGTGCACAGACTATACTTCATATTGCTTTAGGACTTGTTCTTGGAGCGTGTCTTGTTTACTTTGTGGTTACACCGGCAAGAATCTCACGTTCTTCGGAACTTGCAGCAGATGTAAAGACAGATTATGAGCAGAAGATTGCAATTAAGAATTCGACCATATCAGAACTTCAAAGACAGGTAGATGATATGGAGCAGGAGAAGAATAATGCAGAGCAGGATTTGGAAAAATACAAAGGACAGTCCGGTTCAACAGCTGACAATTATTCAAATCTTTTAAAGGCAGTGGAAGCTTATATTGATGAAGAGTACACAAAGAGTATAGAGTATCTTGGAAAGATTGATAATTCCGTAAAGATGAACTCAAAAGCGTTTGATTCACTTTTAGAAAAAATGAATACAGAACTTAAAGATGAACTTGCAAAAACATATTTCAATAATGCCAAAGCGGCTCAGAACAAAGGCGATATTGAGGAGTGTATCGAGTGGTACCAGAAAGCTATCGAGGCAGACGGCTCCAATGATGAAGCATACTATCGTCTCGGTTGGGTTTACAGCCAGAATGGAAAGACCAAAAAGGCTCAGGAAATGTTCCAGAAGATTGTAAACAACTTCCCAGGTTCAAAGTATTATGAAGATGCAAGAAAACAGGTTAAGGATAAAGATGAAGATGAATAAAATCTTTATTTAAATTTACGAAAGAGGAAACCGAAAGGTTTCCTCTTTTTATGTGCGCCTTGTGGCGCACGTTTCTAATGGGTGAAAGTCCCTAATCCACCCTAGTAGTGGGAAGGATACAGCCAAGACCAAGGGTGTCCATCGTGAGGTGGAATCTGAAGGAAGGTGGAGGCAAATCTCTGGT
>JAILRH010000111.1 GCA_024698345.1 Lachnospiraceae bacterium
CATATAAACATGACATTGGTGAAAATAAAAAGTGTGTAGAAGTGTATCAGGGAAGAGATATCTCATTTATGACAGACAAATCATTGGAACTGTTAAAAAAAGTAAATGATAAATTGTTACTTGTTCCTACAACTACAAGAACAAATGAGCAGTATGGCAGGATAGATATGGGACTCGGCGTACCAAAGTATGCACTTACGTGTAACGGAGGGGTATTGCTTGTTGACGGAGTTGAAGATGAAGCTTGGTATAACGAATCAAGAGCTCTTGTTCAGGACTGTGATTTGGAAATAGAAAAGGCAGCTTCATTTTTAGAAAAAGATGTAAATGTCAGTTTTGAAATAAGAGTTATAAAGCAGTTATTTCTGTTTACAAAGAGTGATAAGCCTGAGGATACAATTGATGCACTTAGGGGAATACTTGACTTGGAAAAAGTTGATGTGTTCAGTAATGGAGTAAAAGTATATGTTGTACCAAAGACTCTGAGTAAAGGAAAAGCAATTGACAGGTTTAGAAAGAAGATGAATCCCAAAAAAGTGATTGCGGCGGGAGACAGTGAATTTGATATTACAATGTTGGATGCTGCAGATATTGCACTTGCACCTGTAGAACTGCAAGACAAAATAAGTAAAACACAGTGTGTTGCTTTGGAGGGGAATAGATTGTTTTCTGAAGAACTGCTAGAGTGGGTAAACAGTAATATTAATTAGTTATAACAACAAAAGCCTCTTTCGGAAGATGCCGAAAGAGGCTTTTGAATGTGAACTATGAGTTACTTCCTTTTGCATAGTAAAGCAATAAGTTTTTGCTGAAGATAAAAATTCTATTAAAGAAAAAATCCACCGAACTTTTTAATGTGAAATTGATGTTTTATAAGTTGTCTCCTGACATTTTCATCCGGATGAATAAATGATAATATATAACTATATAAATAAGTATCGGAGATTAATATTGAATTGAATGAAATGAGGTGGAAAAATGCATAAAAGAGTTGAAGAGTGCAGTTTCTACGATTCGTCGGAAAATATTATTTATAAGTTGTACAGAAAAAATGACAGCATGGCGATTCTGGAAAAGGTAAAAGTCGATAGTAAGAATATGGCAGCTGACTGTGAAATATTTGAAAAAACAATTGAAATACTCTCCAATTTGGATATTTTTTTCAGGGATATTGATGAGGAAATGTGGTGTGAAACAGATGAAGATTACAATATTGTAAATGATGTGGAATCCTCTGCGGAATCTTTTGTTGTGACAAATAAAGAAATTATAAGTATTATCTATGAAGGAAAAAGGTTGAGGTCTTATTCGACAGATACAGGTGAAATAAAAGAAAATAAAATATTTAACGATATAAGAAATTATTTTAAATATGCAATGGAAAAGGAAAACAGTACGGTTAAATTAGTTTATGATTCCTTCGATGGCGGAGGCCCTGAGTACTCATTTGAAATTAAAAATCCTGGAATTTTTACCTGGTATTCAAGAAGACATTATATGAATGAAAATCATGAAGAAATGTGTGGGTCAGGATATAATGTTATTTTTACGCTGTATCCGTTAAGAACGGGAAAAGCACAGGCCATAATTACCGGAAGGTCACCAATATGCCCTACTGAAACCTGGGTGATTGAAGTTACTGTGGACGAAGGAATGAAGATTTCTTATGAAGACATTTATGAAGACATTTAGGAAGACATAACGGAAGATATTTCTTACGAAATGTAATGAAACGATTCAATAAATTGAACAATTCTCTATAAAATTTGTATATTCTTGTTATTTTTGTCTGTGCTTGGCGAGTTTTGGTAAAAAAGAACTCTGTTGAAATAGTTCAATTTACATCCGATTTAAGGCAATGTACAATCAGACCTAGAAGGGGAATTTTTATATTGTGGTGACTGTTCAGATACGGAATAAAAATGGGATTTTTATGTTCAAAAGCTGAATAGTTTAGTATTTAAATTCAAAAGGAGAATTGTTATCATGAAACGGACAAAATTAATCAGTTTCTGTCTGGTACTTGCAATAGCGGTCGTTCCATTGTCTGATGGATTTGCAAAGTACCGGAATCACTATGCCCTTGCGGCATCAACTCCTGTTCAGGAGAGTACCTATTACAACATTACCAATGTGTGTACCGGAAGAATGCTTGATATTCCAAGCGGAAAAGATGAGGACAAAAATCCTCTGCACACATGGACGATTAACAACAAAGATGCGGAAAAATTTTCATTCGAAAAAGTAGCGGGGGAGGATTATTATTACATAGTGCCAAAAGTTGCACCGACAAGAGTAATTGATAATCCTTCAAGTAGCATGTCTGCAGGGACTCAGTATCAGATTTACACAAAGAACAGTACTGATGCGCAGAGATTTAAGCTTGAGCCTGACGGCGAGGGCAACTTCAAAATTATTAACAAGAAGAGCGGAATGGCACTTACTGATATGTGTAATGAAAAGGGCTCCACAGATGAGGAAAAAGACATTACAGTAAGACAGCAGGCTGTCTCAAGTGACAGCAGACAGCTTTGGAAGATAACAAAACTGGCAAATGATTATTACTTTAATCAGCCGGCAAAGACTGACGGAGCAGATCCGTCTATGGTGCTTGCCGGAGGAAAATATTATTACTGTTATGCAGGTTCGGGTAATACAGTAAAAATCGCGGAACTTAGCAGTCTCGAGAATATGGGATCTTTTGGTACCACTGTAGTGGCTTTTACACCACCGGATTCAGGAATGTACAGCAAGGAAGTGTGGGCACCTGAACTTGTGTGGCTCAGTGGTCGCTGGTATGTATATTTCTGTGCAGATGACGGAACAAATGCAAACCACAGAATGTATGTACTTCAGGGAGGAACCAATGCTGACAACCCACTGGATGGAGACTGGACTTTTATGGGAAAAATCTATGACACATCTAACGACCGTTGGGCAATTGACGGAACAGCATTTACATACAACAATGAAAATTATTTTGTGTGGTCAGGATGGGGAGATTCTACAGGTGGAAATGTTCAGAATCTCTACATTGCAAAAATGAGCAATCCATGGACATTATCAACACAGAGAGTATGTATTTGTCAGCCGACAAATTCATGGGAAAAATCCGGCGGCTCATCTATCGCAGAGGGACCTGAAGTTCTTGTAAACGGAAGTAAGGTTCACATTATCTATTCTGCGGCAGCAAGTTTTACAGACAGTTATTGTCTTGGAAGAATCACATGTACAGACAGTAATTTATTAAATCCGTCTTCATGGACAAAGAGTGACGGACCTGTATTTAAGGGGACAGAATATACATTTGCTCCGGGACATAACACATTTGTCAAGTCAGTAGACGGAACAGAAAACTGGATTATCTATCATTGTGCAAGATACAGCGGAAGCAAATGGACAAGAGCAATCAGAGCTCAGAGATTTACATGGACAGACAATGGATATCCGTTCTTTGGAGAGCCTATCGATCAGGGGGTTTCAGTATCACGTCCGTCCAAAACATACACTCCGCCTGTTAACACAACAAGCTATTACAAAATTGTAAATGTGGGAACAGGTAAGGTAATGGACATTCCTAATAAGTCTGATGCAAACGGAACTAAGATTCAGACATATGCAGACAATAATACAATTGCACAGAGATTCAGATTCAAGAGCAATTCTGATAAATGGTTCAACATTATTCCTAAATGTGCAGAGTCAAAAGTGTTTGATGATCCTTCAGGCTCAAAAGAAAGAAATGTAAGTTACCAGCTCTATACATCGAATGGTTCGCCATCACAGAAATTCAGATTTGAATACATGGGTGAAGGTAAGTACAGAATTGTAAATAAAGCGAGTCTGCTGGCACTTACAGACACAACTGAAATAGTAGGCGGAAGCGGATATGTGGAACAGAAGAGATATATGAACAGCGATTATCAGTTGTGGCAGTTAGTTCAGGTGTCAAGTGACGAAGTGTTCGAGGATCCGACAAATGTTCAGGTTTCTTCAGATGATACTTGGATCAATCTCGGTGCATGGTCATATTATTTCGGAAGCTGGAACGGTTCTAACGGAACTTATATCGGAGGAACAACAGCAGACAAATTGACATTAAATATCACAGCAAATAATAAGGCTCAGTGGGGGATTCAGGTCGCCCTTGACAACCAGCCTGTAATAAGCGGACATGAGTACAGATACACAATCAAAGTTAATTCAACTTCTGCAGGAAGCATTATCAGCAAAGAAGATGTATCAAGACTCAAGGAAGATACAACGAATATCTCATCCGGAGATAACACAATCACAGGTACATTTACAGCTACGGACAGTAGGGCAAAGATTCTTTTTGAACTTGCTTCAGGAATAAATGCAGGAACAACACTTAAGTTTACGAACTTCTCGTTAGTTGATTTGAGCGCAGCTGTTGAGACAACGGTTGCACCTACAACAGAAGCACCAACCGAGGCACCTACGACAGAGGCTCCTACAACCGAGGCACCTACAGAGGCGCCAACAACAAAACCACAGAATGATATAGCTGTTGATGAAGACGGAATAAATACTTCTGAGAAGGTAAGTGTTTTGGGATTCCAGATTAGCACCATTTTTGGTGGAACAAGAGTAAGCGCTCAGGTTGAGCCAACTATTAACGGCAAGAATGTCGTAAAGACAGGAATGGTATTCGGTCTTAGCAGTTACGATGATATTAACAGCAATATTTCAAGTGCGGATATGTATGTGAGAACAGATAACGAATTTATAAAAGCATATGATTCCACAACTAATGGAATAAGTCGTTATAAGCTTGGACAGTCAGATACAGCAACATATTTCAAAATGACAATGAGCTACGGCGCTGCTAACAAGACAGCATATGAGGCAATGTACAAAGTAAGAGCCTATGCGGTTCTTGAGGATGGAACGTATGTGTACAGTAAGACACGTGATTTCTCAGTATTTAAGATTGCAAAGAAATTATACAATGACGTACTGATGAATACAGAGGAATCACACAATTATCTCTACAACACTATTTTAAAAACAGTTGATCCTGATTTCGCAAGCGTTGAGTACAAATGGGGAGATACTATTTTACATCCATACAACTAAGAAGAGAAGATTTTTGTAATTATTCAGCCATGCGCAAAGCAATAAGAATATGCGTAAAGGATGGATGGTTATGGCGGTATTGAAATAAATCGGAGGATAATATGAACGGATATATAAAAAGAATATTGTCGTTTGTTATGGCTTTAACTATGGTGACCGGACTGATACAGTTAAGCCCTGCACAGACAAATGCTGACGTGACCACAAGCGGAAATTCCAATGATTTCCCTATTGTGTCAGGAAGTACCACAGCTACTCTCTGGGTGGATTCATCGGAAGAGACACCTGTTAAAAGAGTAGTAAATGATTTCAGAGATGACGTAAAGAGAGTTACCGGAAAAACTCCTACAATCAGTAATGCGTCATCACTTCCAAGCGGCCCTGTTGTGATTATCGGAACGCTTGATAAGAGCGCACAGATAAAGTCGCTTATTTCAAGCGGAAAGATTACTTCATCAGAAGTAAATTCCATCAAAAATAAGTGGGAGGCATACCTTATCAAAGTTGTTGATAAGAACACAATGGTTATTGCAGGTTCTGACAACAGAGGTGCAATATTTGGAACATATGAAGTGTCGGAACAGATGGGTGTATCACCATGGTATTACTTTGCTGATGTTCCGGTTCAGACAAAGACTAATGTGTACATGCCGCAGGGCACATCAATCACAGATATGCCTGATGTAAAATACAGAGGTATTTTTATCAATGATGAGGAAAAACTTGGGGCATGGTGTGTAAACAAATTCAATCCTGCAAACGGCGGTTCAGGGAAAATGGGACCACAGTTGTATGCAAAGATTTTTGAATTGATACTAAGACTTAAAGGAAATTATATCTGGCCTGCAATGCACGTAAATGCATTTGACAATATTGAAGAGAACGGACAGGTTTTAAGACAGTACGGAGTGGTAATGAGAAAGACCATTTCCGCAGGAGATGAGTGGGGAACATTCAAAAAGAAATATGCCTCACAGATGGGAATCAGTGCAGATTCACTTTCATATGATTACACAGTTAATCCCGAAGCGGTAAAAGCTTTTTGGAGAGACAGCATTAACAAGCACAAAGATTCAGAAGTGCAGTGGCTTTTCGGTATGAGAGGAACAGGTGATGAACCTTTCAACACAGCCAACTTAAGTGATTCTAAATGGGATAAGTACGGAACAACAACAGAGGGAAGAAAAGCAGGCCTCTTATCAGAGATTATTGCCGAGCAGTTAAATACCCTCAAAGAGATAGTTGGAACAGAAAAAGCCAACAAAGCTTGTAAAGCAATTCTTCCGTATAAGGAAGTTCTGCAGTTGTACAACAACGATCAGTTTACATTACCGTCAGATATGACAGTAATCTGGTGTGATGATAACCACGGTATGGTTAGACGTACACCAACAAATCGTGACAGAGCCATGGCACAGGGAGGTATGTATTACCACGCATCATACTGGGCACCGGCAAACCAGAGTTACATGTGGATGAGTTCAATTCCGTTAAGTGTAATTGGTGAAGAAATGAGCAAATGTTTTGATACAGGAATCAGAAACATCTGGGTTCTCAATGTGGGAGACATCAAACCTGCAGAAGGTGAGATGGATTACTTTATCAGATGCGGATGGGACGTTGATAAATACACAAAAGATTCAGCGGGATTTTCAAAAGAATGGATGAAGAGAAACTTTGGAAGCACAATCAGCGAGGCAACAAAAAATGAGATAGCAGATATTCTCACAACATTCTACCACCACTCAAACATCAGAAAGACAGAGCATATGAGACTGGATCTCTTTGATCAGACATATTACAACGAGTGGGACAAGAGAATGCAGATGTGGCAGAATCTTTATGACAGGGCCAACGCAGTTGCAAACAGTATGTCCACAACAGCCATGAAGACGGCATTTTATGAACTGGTACAGTGTAAGATTAACTGGGTATATCTGACAAACAAAATGTTCTACTATGCAGACAAGAGTACCCTTGCATATGATCAGGGACGTATGGCTTCTGCCCAGAACTTTTCGGAGATTTCCATTGCAACTGAGAAACAGAGAAAATCAGAGATAGCATATTACAGTACAATTTCAAATAAAAAATGGGAAGGATTAATCGACCCTGAAGTATATTCACCACCTGTTACAAGTCAGTTGCCGGAGACTAATCCTGCACTTATTCTTGGAAAAGCAGAAATGGGAGTTGCAGTTCAGGGGGAAGAGATGCCTGTAAATAAGACATCGCATCTTACATTTAACAGATACGGGAATGACGGAAAGTTCATTGATATTTTCAATAAGGGGGCAGGAAGTATTTCGTGGAGTGCAACCTGTGATCAGGATTTTGTCTCCCTCACAAAGACTTCAGGAACTGTAAATGATGAACAGAGAATTTTCGTTACAATTAATAATTTTACAAAAGCAGCCGGCAAGAGTGCGGTTATCACAATTACATCAGGCGATGTAGTTAAGAAAGTAAAAGTAAATGTTTCAGACCTTGCAGCAGGAATCACAAATTGCTACGTTGAAGCAGACGGTTATGTTGCTATGGAGGCAGAACATTACACATCAAAAGCAGATGTAGGAAATATCAAATGGAAGAAGCTTACAAATACAGGAAGAGGTTTCTCAGGTGATATGATGCAGGTAGTTGATCCATCTCTCACAGAGACAGGAATAACTAACGTAAATTCATCAACTTCACCATCACTGAGTTACGATTTCTATCTGACATCAGAGGGAGTATTCCCGCTTGAGATTTACAGATTGCCAACAATGAATGCAATACCAAACGGAAAAATCAGGTTTGCATATTCCATTGACGGTCAGTCACCTGTTGTGATTTCATCTACAGCGGTTGACGAGGGAACAACAAGTAACCAGAACAAGCAGTGGGTTAAGAATCTCTTTGGGCAGATTGAAAAACACGTAGTTACATTGCCAAATCTTTCATCAGGAAAACACACCTTAAAGATTTGGATGGTTGATAATTATATTGCCATCGACAAGATGGTGATTTACACAAATGGAACTGTTAGAGACAGTGCAAACGGACCTGACGAGAGTTACAACAGTGCATACAAAACAACATTCACTGCAAGTGTAAATCCGGGATCAAGAGAGTCAAAGAAGCTTTCAGAAAAGAATGTTATGTCAGGATGGGGAAGCGGACCATTTGTTGAGAGTGCCGGAAAAGTAGGAATCGAAGCAGAGTATGCAATGGAAAATGTGCTCCTGTCAAAGAGTCAGATTACATCTGATATGGCAGCTTACACAGTATCTAAGAAGAACATTACATCAGAGGTTAGCGGAAAACTTCCAAATGAGTGGAGACTCACACAGTCAGACACAGGTCTTGCAATGAGAATGCCGGATAAAGGTTCAGGATGGTCAACAGCAGCGCAGTTCCCACAGTACGCTCCGGAACTCAGTTACAGAATTAATTTCAGCACAACAGGTACATACAATGTATGGCTTCGCTGGAGATTTGTTGACAATGCTTCAGATTCAATCAGAGGCGGACTGGACAATACATATGTTGACGGACAGTTTACCGGAAGTGGTGGATTCCACAGCGACAGCAAAGATGAAAAATGGTACTGGCAGAAGGTGGCTACACTTGATGTCACAACAGCAAAACAGCATCTCTTCTCTCTTTGGGTAAGAGAGGACGGAAATATGGTTGATAAGATTTATCTTACAACCGGAAATGAGACACCTACAGACAGCAGTTTTTCAGTTTCATCAAGAGCAGGAACAGCGGCAAAGAGTACATTTGCCCAGACAATTGCAGAAAAGAGAAGTACATTTGACAGCACATCATATCCACTTGGAACAGATCTTGGATGCTATGACAAGGCAGCTTACAACTGGTACAAAGATGTTTTAGGACAGGCAGAAATTATGGCAAAGGGTGGAAATGTAACAGATTCAAGTGCACAGACAATGCTTACAAAACTTGAAAGTGCAGAGCAGGCACTCAAAGATTCACAGGTGCTTGACGGTGTATTCTCACACTACAATGCATTCAGAGATTTCCAGTATGATGAACTTGCAAAGACGCCATACGGATTTGAGGTAATGGCTCTTACTAACGGTGCTAATGCAGTGGTTGCAGAAGAAAATGACAATAAGTTCTTAAGACTTACAACAAGTTCTACAGCAGGAAAGGCAAACTTATTCCTTCCGTTTAACGGAACTGTATTTTCAGATGCAAATCACAGAGTTGAGATAGAATTTGATGCCAGATTTACAGGAACATTCCAGTATGCAAATGCTGCAATGATTAGAAATGACCTCGATAAATATGCAATGGTAGCTGCGTTTGACAATACAAATCAGTCAGCAGATATCAAGATTCAGAATGCAGGAACAAAGACTTCAGTTCAGAAATATGAGTCAGGCAAATGGTACAAATTCAAACTGATTGGAAACTGTGCCGGCTCATCATACAGTGCTTATATCAATGGTGTATTGGTAGCTGACAACTTTACATTCAGAGATGCCACAGGTTCAAATCTTGTAGGTCACCTTATCGGAATTGACGGATTTGCAAATGGTATGATGGATTATGACAATTTCAGTGTCAAGGTTATTGATACAAACGAAGCAAACAATGCCCAGACAATGAAAACAAAAGTTGCTGCTATGCAGAGTGAAGTATTTGGCATGTCATATCCACTTGGAGAGACAGTTGGATGCTACAGCACACAGATGTATGTAAATCTTATTAACGCTTTAAGTACAGCAAATACTGAGGCAAATAAGGGAATGCTCACAGAAGAAAAAACAGAAGAACTTGCGAATGCGATTGCAGAGGCAAAGAAGAATCTTGACAACTCACTTGTGACTGTGGGAAATAACAAACAGGTTTATAATTTGTACAGAGACTTTGAACATGATGTTAAGGGAAATTATTTCCCATACGGAATAAAGGCAGTTACAGTTGACAACGGTGGTACCGCAACAATCGCAGAAGAAAATGGAAACAAATTCCTTCGTCTTTCAACAGCTGATCAGGCAGGACATGTAAATCTGTTCTACCCATATGTTGGAGACACAAAGGTAAATGGAGACAAGAAGGTTGTCATAGAGTTCCAGGCCAGAATAAATGATGTGAGATATGCAAATCTTAACATTGCAAAGAGCCAGTCAGACAGTGCTGCAACAACAATGGCATTTGACAATGCAAGTTCAGCTCACAGAGTAATATTAAAACAGTCAGGATCTTCAACTCAAAAGATTGCAGATTACGATTACAATACATGGAACAATTTCAAAACAGTACTTGATATGGACACAAAGACTTATGATGTTTACATGAATGATGTGCTTGTGGCAGAAGGCTATCCTTTCAGAGCAAACGATACAACATCACTTATTGGACAGTCCTTTGGAATTGACGGATTTGCAAACGGCCGGTTAGACCTTGATAATCTCAAAGTTTACGTTGTTGATGAAGAGGCAGAAGATGACATCGAAGTCAGTGAAGGAATAGAAATCAACGGTTACCAGATTAGTGCAATTTCAAAGGGAATGAGAACAGTTTATTCAGTAGCTGATGAGATTGACGGCAAGGCAGTTGTAAGTTCAGGAATTGTATATTCACTCACAGATTATGCAAAGGCATCTGAATTATATGTTGGAAGTGACAACGATTCAGTTGCAAGTTTTGAGAGCACAACAGCCGGAAGACTTGAGAGAAATTATTCAACTACAGGCAAGACATCAAGTTTTGCAATGACAATGTTATTTGCAACAAAGAATCCTTTAGAGTACACTTCAGGCTGGAGAATCAGAGCATATGCAAAACTAGAAGATGGAAGTTATGCATATTCAGCTGCGTATGAGTACACAATCTTCGGTGTGGCAGACAGATTATATCGCCAGAAACTGATGCCATCAAAAGACAAACATGATTATCTCTACACAGACATACTTTCACTTGCAGACAACAGTTATGCAGCAACAGAATTTGACCTTTCAAAATCAATAGTTGATTTAGATTGATGAATAATTTTAAAGTAAAATAAAAAACAGGAGATGAATTTCATTAACGAAATTCATCTCCCATTTTTTTCATCTAATTATTAATTATTCGACTTTAAATATTTTACTTTTTTGGTGTCTTAACAATTTTCTTAGGACTCCATTTTCCGTATACCTTTTCTCCAAATTGAGAACCGTAAGCTCTCACACGAACATAGTACTTTGATTTTGCTTTAAGATTCTTTATGGTTACAGAAGTCTTTTTTGTCTCAACGGCTTTGGTTTTTGATGCCTTGAATTTCTTGTTGGTTGAATACTGTAACTCATATTTTTTTGCATTCTTAACTTTAGCAAATTTGATTGTTATTTTATATTTTTTTGATTTCTTTGATACTTTTTTAGCCTTTGCTATTTTCTTGATTTTTCCTTTAGAGAGTTTCAACTCAGGAACAGGAGTGGTCTTCTTGCCGTCGGCATTCAGGAAAACAGAGTAACCTAAATACTTTCCGTTTTTGAAATCAACTCCGGTATATAACGTGTAATTATCGTAACGTGTTGCAATAATACCTTCCGAGCGGTCACCTGCATTTTCATCTCTTTTTGTAGAAGTTGGCTCGATAGTTCTTGGAGCGGTAACACTAGGAATATGAACAAGTGTTGCACCTGTAGCTTCAGGGGAGAGAGTTCCAATCATAAGATTTGCGTTGTATTTAATCTGATCCTGAGCCCAATGCGAATGCCCTGAAAAGAAAGTTACATTACTGTATTTTGTCAATAAAGATTTAATCCTAACTTCATCTGTTGAGCCAACAGGATAAGTTAAATCATAGTAGTACCCTGCCGGATTTTCAAGGTTACCTACAGCAGTTCTTTCATTGGCATCGCTTCTTGAAAGATAAGTATGGAAGAACAGATAGACTTTCTTGTTTGCATATCTGTTGAGCATTTTTTCAAGCCAGTTTAACTGAGTGTCATCGAGTAATGATTTGCCGCTTCCATAGATGGCTTTTGTCTGGCTTAAGAAAATAAAATAATCACCGCTTTTTTCATATACAAAATCAAGATTGTTTGGTGCGATTTCTTTGACATTATTGTCCGTAGACTTTTTGGTGTTTACATTCTTTGTAAATTGTTCAACCATTGCAGTTGCACTTTTTGTCCATGACACGTCATGGTTACCCATACATGTATAGACTGTCATATTTGGATAATTAGAGATTGCTTTGTTGAACTTGTTGTAAGAGTCGATCTCGCCCTGATTGCTTAAATCACCTGTAAGAAATACAGAATCAATACCTGATTTTGAAACAAATGCCAATGCGTTGTTAAAAGCTGTTACGGCAATATCTTCGTTTTCAGGAATTGCAGAGCCTTCCTTAGGATATCTGTTGTAGTGAACATCGCTCATAAGTGCAAACTCATATTTTGGAGTTCCAAGATTCAATAATTTACTCTCCGGAATGGTATATGAGCAGATGATTTTTCCTGAATTGTCTTCTAACAGTAACTGCTTTGCCCCTTGTGGAATTGCAGCGTAATTAGAATTGAAAGCATATTTTTGTTCATTGATTTTTTCAGAAACGGAAGTGATAGCTGAATATTCGACACTGCCTTTTTTTAGAATATTGTTATTTCCGTCCCCCCAATATAAATAAGTGATATCATTGGAATACACATGAGATAAGGTGATGGTTCCTGTGGCACTTCCGGCTGTATCATATGCAAAATCGTAAGTGATTGACGGAGGTAGTACTACTTCGCTGCAATTAACTGTAACAGGTGTTGCATAAGGTATGCCGAGTGTAAATGCAAGTGCAAAAGCACATATTGTATTAGGTATTTTTATTGATTGATTCATTTTGTAAAACTCCTTTCAATTTCTGGATTAATATGAGTGGATCATATTGGATATTATTTAGTCCAACAAGAGTAGATCGTGTTGGATAAGATATAATCAAATATGAGTATATCACATACCATGGGATATATTAACCGTGATTAATGAAATTACATATCAATTCAGCAATATTTAAAAAAAGGTATGTATATATTTTGCAAGTTTTCTTTGTTATGTAAACTGAAAGTGATGGTTGTTACAGCCGAAACGGGAATATCTTAAAAAGGTATGTATATATTTTGCAAGTTTTTATTTGTTATGTAAACAAAAATAAATTGTTGATACATACGAAACAGAGATTTCTTAAAAAGGGATGTAATCATCCAACAACTTTTGCTAAATTATGTAAACAAAAAAAATTGTTGATACATACGAAACAGAAATATTTCAAAAAGAGATGTAGGCAAATCACTTTTGCTCGCGACAAAAAAAGTTTTGTCGCGTATCTCGCTGATTTGGGTTCCCCAAATACATAAAAGAATAGTTACTTCAAATATTCTCCCGACTAGGTGAAACCTTTACTTTGATTAAAAATTGTAGTATTCTTTACACTGAATTTACAGTGATTGATATTCTTTATCTTTTGTGAGGTTAACATGAATAAAAAAGAAATTGTATTGAATAGAAAAGAAATTACTCTTAATAAAAAAGAAATTACTCTTAACGGAAAACAAAATATATTTATTGTAAGAAAAATATACTGGATGCTGATGCTGTTTTTGACAGTATCTCTCTCTGGAAATGTCTGTGACAGTGTTTATGCGGCAGGAGATGGGAGAACATATAAGATTGATTACAAATTAAAAAGCGGGAAGATAAGCAAGAAGGCTCCTAAGTATTACGTTTCCGGAAAGACTATGAAGCTTGTTAAGCCAACTAGAAGCGGATATATTTTCAGAGGTTGGTACAAGGACAAAAAATACAAGACTAAGATTAAAAAAATCAAAAAGAATACAACAGGTAAACTTAGAATATATGCCAAGTGGGAACCTAAAATTTATGCCGTTAAGTATGTTTTGAACGGTGGAGAAAACAGCGATTTAAACCCAATTAGTTACAGATTCAACTTTTCAAAAAAATTGTATTCACCTTTGAAGAGAGGAAATGATTTTGAAGGCTGGTATAAGGACAGTAAGTTTAAGACCAAAGTTAAAAGTATTGGCAAGGGAACAAAGGGGAAAGTTGTTCTCTATTCAAAATGGAAAGAAAAAACATTTACTATAAAATACAAACTAAACGGGGGTACTAACAGTAAGTCAAATCCGACTAGTTACAAATACGGAAAAGGAACTGTATTAAAGAATCCTACAAGAGAGGGATATAGCTTTGAAGGTTGGTATCTCGATGATAAGTTTGTAAACAGAATTGATCAGATATCACCTACTGATATTGATGCAAAGACTTTGTATGCGAGATGGACGTTGGAACCGCTTAATATCAACGCATACGGAAATGATAACATGATCTGGAACTGGTGGTATTATCCGCAGGTCGTTTCATATAAAAATAAACTAAACAGGGTATATTGGGGCTATGCAACCAATGAAGGATATTGTGGAATAGCGGCTTATGACAATGAAACTAAGACAACTGAGAAAACTCATCTCAAGCAGGCGAATGAAGTTGATGATCATAACGGACTTGCACTCACTGTGATGGACGATGGGAGAATAATGTGTGCTTATGCTGGCGGACATAATGAGGACAGGGATATTCATATCAGAATATCGGACAATCCTGAGAATATTTCTTCATTTTCAAAAGAAGTTGTTCTTCTGTCTTCGGGAAAAACTTGTTACAGTCAGATTTTGAAACACAAAGACAATTATTATTTGTTCTATCGAGTTGATAATAAAAAATGGGCATACAGAAGATCGAGAGATGGCATTATCTGGACAGCAGAGAAGATACTGATTACTGCAGATATGCAATATTACTGCAAGTTTGTTCCAACAACTGTTGAGGGGCTGGTTCGAGTATGCATGTACTCAAATCCGACTTCAGAAGATCCAAATATCAGACTTGGATTTTTAAATCTTGGAAATGAGAATCTGTACAATGGTGATTTGAAAACTATCCTTGGAAAGACAGAGGTGGATTATAAAAAGTTTAGCACAATAATAGGTGTAAAGCCTGAAGGAACTCAGAGATTATTTGATGTGGCTGTTACAGAACCAAAGAAAACAAAGGTTTTATACAGTGCTTTTTCAACAAGCAAGTCTGCAAAAGACAGCGTATATAAATTATACGACAGTGGCAAAGTTTATGATATCTGCACGGGCGGAGAACCGTTGTGGAACCCTAAATATCAGCTTGGTGCAACTTTTATGGACGAAAACAGTATCGTTGTTGCAAGAAACGAGAACGGTTATGATTATGTTGAATTGTATAATTATGATGGCAGTTCTTTGAATCTAAAATATACTGTGCATAGTGAAGTTACAGGAGTATCTGATTTTAGAAATGCAAGACCAATAGTTGATGTAAACGGAAATTCTTTCCTTTGGCACAGAGGTTACTATAATCCAAATTCATACACTGATTTTCTTACGGATGCAATGATATTCTTTATGAATGATGTTCCAAAAGTTCCTGAGGAAACTGAGAAAGAAACAGATGCTGGTGCATAAAAGGAGGTTAAGAACGTGTTAATGTATTATGAAGTAGTGACAATTGATGGGGATTATGCTCACTTAAAAAGAACTGATGTAGAGACAGATGATTTGAAAATAGTTGCAAGAGCATTGCTCCCTGCAGAAATAAATGAAGGGACAAAACTGAAATATGAAGCGCTTCAGTACGAAATCATATAGTGGGCAGGATGGCTATGGATACGGAAGTATATACGATCCTGAAGAATACCTGGAAGACAGATATAAGAAAGAATATGTCAAAGTCGAAGAAAAGATAATCCCAATGGATGAGTTTGTGTGTGGTGATTTTTCTGATAACGGTATTTGTTCAATTGTGGCAATTACAAGAGTTGCTACTTTCTATGCAAAAAACGGGTATGACAATATTCCAAAGGATTATAAGAAAAATTTTGAAAAAATAATCAGCATTGCAGAACAAAACGGATATACAGAGAAAAAAGGAACACCATTCTATAAGATAAGAAAAATACTCAAATGCGTATTTGAAGAATTCGGATATCGAAATACGGTATTAAAAACCAGTTATATCTGGAGTTTTGACACAGAAGTAAAAAGAGAGATAGATGCAGGCCGACCGGTCATAATGAATATTGCAAGAGGACACTATGTGGATCACTCTATTACAGTTTGCGGTTATGCAATTTTTAGAGAAAAGGATAATGAAAGAACGGTTCACAGAATGATATGTGTCCATGATGGCTGGAGAGAGAAAATCAGATTTATTGATTATGAAGACTTTGCTTACGATTATTTAAGAGCAGGTATTGGGTCTTTTAATCTTATTAAAAGAATACAAAAGTGATTGCAGAATACTATTAGAGTTATTCTGAAAACTGCTGAAGTTTACGTTTCAAAAATATATGTAGAATGAGTAAGAAAGTGAGAAAAAAATGATATATTTGAATGATATCAGAGAATTGGCAGAAGATTGTATTAAGATGGGGATTCTGATATGCATTGTTGCTATTATGTTATATGTTATCGGGTATCTTTTGATCTATAAAAAAATATTAAAAGGTGAAAAGAAATTATCTGTTTTAAAAAGTTGTTACATAGCTGTATTTGTGAGTTATATAGTTGGCGTTTTGCTTGTAACTTGTCTTTACAGACATGGAACTTATACAAGAAGAATCATTCCTTTGTTTATGTCCTACAAAGAAGCCTGGATAAAAGGAGGCATAAACGACTTTCGTAATATATTATTAAATGTTGCCATGTTTATACCGCTTGGAATACTGCTTCCAATTGGTATAAAAAATTTCAGAGTCTGGTGGAAAACTTATCTTGCAGGTTTTTGTTTTTCATTATTCATTGAATCAATTCAATTTATCTTTGGTATTGGTACAGCGGAAGCTGATGATCTGTTCGGAAATACCTTAGGAACGATAATAGGTTTTGGTATTTTTGTAGAAGTATGTTTGGCCTTTAAAATGATATTGAAAAAGGTGGAAAATGAGACTAAGGAAATAATTCGATTTGTTATTTTTTCAATACCTGTCTTGGCTACTTTGACAGCAATGGTGGTAGCTTATTCTATTTACATACACCAGGAAATTGGATATAGCAAATATGAATGCATTGAAAAGATTGATGCAAAACTGATAAATGCAAAAGCATCCTGTGAATTAAGTGAAAAGTGTGTAGAAATGGATGTTTATAAGGCTCCGATACTAAACAGGGATGAGGCATATAATAAAGGAAAAAATATCATTGAAAAACTGGGTGGAAAGGTTGATGAAGGACGCAATGATTATTATGATGAAACGCTCTTCATGGCTTCAAAAAGTCAGATTTTAGTAAGCGTAGATTATTACGGTGGTGTATATGATATTTATTATCCTCTTGCGGAATTTGACGGAAATCACTATGACATGTGGGACGAAACAGAAGCTTCAAATGATGAAAAAGTGGATGTGACCGGTTATGAAAAAGAAAAGGTTATAGAAGACCTTAAGGAGATAAATGTAGATGTTCCGGTACAGGCACAGTTTACAAATTCAGGAGATAGAAATTATTATTTTAAAGCAGATTCAATAGTTTTGGACGATAAAATGTTATTTGGAAATATCAGATGTGAATATAATGAATACGGAGAAATTCGTTATGTTGAAAATAAACTTGTTGAGACTCATAAAGATAAAAAATACAAAACTATAAGTGAAAAAGAAGCTTTCAAAAAAATAGAAAATGGCGAGTTTGTATATGATGAGTATGATTATTATAATGATAATTTAGATATAGAAGTTAATTCATCTAAAATTATATATGGAATAGATGGCTTGGGCTACTTTCAGCCGGAGTATGAGTTTTATTGCAGGATTAATGGAGAAAATTCGAAAATAGTAATACCGGCAATAGAAAAATAGCGCATTTTGCAGCAAGAACGCTGAGGCGTTCTTGAAATCAAATAAAGGTTGCAATTATTCATCTGAAAATAGAAGAGTAATTGCAACCTTTGCTATTAATTGGAATTTTTGCGCTTTTTAACACATTCAGCCAAAAGATATTCAATCTGACCGTTTATGGATCTGAAATCTTCTTCAGCCCACTGAGCGATATCTTCCCACAGTGAAGGAGCCAAGCGAAGGAGAATCTGCTTTTTAGATTTCTCTTTTTCTTTTAATTTCTTTTCCCGATCCTTAATCTCTTTTTCTAATAAATCAAGTTTTTCAAGACGCTCTAGCAATTGTTTTTCTTTTTTGTCTAAATCATCATTATTATTATTATTATTATTATTATTATTATTATTATTTTTGTTTTGCATTAAATCACACCTTTTTTTATTTCTCAAGAATGCTTCTAATAAATGCTTCTAATAAATGCTTTTAATAAATGCTTTTAATAAATGCTTCCGCTGTTAACAATAGGTTGAGCATCCTTGTTTCCGCATAATACTACAAGCAGATTGCTAACCATTGCAGCCTTTCTCTCCTCATCAAGAACAACCACTTCATCTTCATTTAGTTGGTCAATGGCCATCTCAACCATGCTCACTGCACCTTCAACAATCTTTTGTCTTGCGGCAATTATAGCAGTAGCCTGCTGTCTCTGTAACATGGCAGCGGCAATTTCTTCAGCATATGAAAGATGAGTAATTTTAACATCCATAATTTCTATTCCTGCATCAACAACTTTTTCCTGGAGTTCTGCCTGCATACTCTCCGCAATCTTCTGACTGCTGCCTCTTAAAGATTCCTCTGTTCCGGCCTCATCTTCATCCATTACATCATAAGGATAGAGTTTGGCGATATTTCTTATTGTTGAGTCGCTCTGAATAGAGAGATAAGTCATATAATTATCAACATTAAGAACTGCCTTTGTAGGATCTACAACTTTCCAAATTACAACCGCACCAATAATAATTGGGTTTCCTAATACATCGTTTACTTTCTGTTTCTCATTGTGCAAAGTCATAATTTTTGTTGAAACTTTCTTGCTAGGCATTGCTACGTTAACTGAGCTGGTTCCGTTAGGGTTATTCTGTAAAAGGATGGAAGCGCCTGTTCCGTTAGGATTAGAAAGTCCTGTTTCTTTGGTTGGATTAACGGCAATACAAAATGGATTAGTATGATAAAATCCGGATTCCTTTATTGTACCGTAATACTTACCAAAAAGTGTGAGAACTAATGCTTCGTTAGGCTTGATAATGTGAAAACCACAAGAGTAAATAATTGCATATGTAAGTAGTGCAATAAAAGCGATTAGTCCTGCAATCCCCAGTCCTGTATGGAGAGAACTTGCATGCTCATCTCCGTATAGAGAACAAAAAATGAATCCTATAAAAAGTGCTACTGAAAACGCATACTGGAAAAGGTTGAAAAATAGCAGTGCCATGCCGTTTGCGTTTCTAATTTCCTTCTCAATAATATCATTGTTATTTTTTTCTTTACTCATAGTAAAACCTCCTTTTGTGATATCATTATGATATCACTATAATATCTATTTGCAAAAATGTCAATGATCGGTGTCAAAGAAAAAAATAATGTGTTATAATCGAGTCTGGAATAAATTGCAAAAGGAGAATGTATGAGGGCAGTAATTTTTGATATGGATGGCGTGATATTTGACTCGGAAAGAGCGTATATTGAGTGTTGGAAACCTATCGAAAAAGAATTTGGTATTCTCGATTTAGAGGATACAATGTTCAAATGTATAGGGGTAAACTCCAATATGACAAAAAAGATTTTTACAGAAAAATACGGAGCTGATTTTCCTCTTGAAAAATATCAGCAGATGGCATCTGTTTCTATGAGAAATCTTGTAGACAGTGGTAAGCTGCCAAAGAAAAAAGGAATTGATGAATTGCTTGAATTTTTAAAGACTAAAAGAATACCTATGGCGGTTGCTTCTTCAACAAAGAGTGAAACAGTTAAAAGAGAACTGAAGATGGCCGGAATATTAGAGTATTTTGATGTGATTGTAGGCGGAGACATGGTCGAAAAGAGTAAACCGGAGCCGGATATTTTTTTGGAGGCAGCAGAGCAACTTGGAGCACAACCGGGAGAGTGTACGGTAATAGAAGATTCACATAACGGTATAAGAGCTGCATACGCAGCAGGAATGACTGCGATAATGGTTCCTGATTTACTTGAACCAAATGACGAAATGAGAGAGAAGGCAACTTGTATTTTCGAGTCATTGGTTGAAGTTAGAAAGTATCTCCTTCTCAGTTATAAGCCTCCGACGGATTGAAGCAAGAACGCTGAGGCGTTATTGAATTATTAAAAAATGTAAAGAATATAATTTTTGAGGAATAAGAAAATGAAAAAGATGTATTGTATATTGCTTGTTGGATGCCTGGCATTCAGCACCCTTACAGGATGCGGGAACACTTCAACAGTAGATAAGTTAATAGAAGAAAAGAAGGTTGAAAATAATACCGGCGATAATAAAAAATCAGATAAAGATGATACAGATGACAAGACAAGTACAGATAATAAGTCAAATGAGGATGGCAATTCAGATACAGATGACAAGACAGGTACAGATAATACAATGGATGGACAGCAGGATGCGGGTTTATCTGAAGAAGGAGATTCTGAAAATAATGATGGCAAACTGAGTGAAGATGAGATGAATGATTCTAATAATTCTGAAATGATAGATTTGACAAAACTCAGCAGTTCCATGGTGTACGGTCAGGTATATGATATGATGGGAAGTCCTGACAAGTATCTTGGAAAAAAGGTCAGAATGGAAGGAACATTTTCGATATTTGAGGGAACAAAGAAAAATTATTATGCCTGCGTTGTTGCCGATGCAACCGCATGTTGCCAGCAGGGAATTGAATTTGAATTGGCGGGAGATTACAAATATCCTGATGATTACCCTGAACTTGGAGAGGATATTACCGTAGTGGGAATATTTAATACATATGTTGAGGACGGTGCTAATTATTTCTTCCTTGATAAAGCAAAATTTGAATAGAAATTAAATAAATCAAATAGAAAATAACAATTTGGCGTATAAAATATATGGCAAGAAATAAATAAAAAGCAGAATGGAGAAATCAAATGGAGAATATAAGCGGTGTAAAGAAAAGTGCGTTGGAACTGATTGGTGAAACACCTATTTTGGAATTGGGAAGATACTCAAAAGATGCAGGAGTTCAAAATGTAAATATTTATGCAAAATTAGAATATCTGAATCCTGCAGGATCGACAAAGGACAGAGTTGCACTTGAAATGATAGAGGATGCAGAAAACAAAGGTCTTATTAAACCTGGAGCAACAATTATTGAACCAACCAGTGGTAATACAGGTATAGGGCTTGCTGCAGTTGCAGCTGCAAAAGGATACAGAGCAATTCTGACATTGCCTGAAACAATGAGCGAAGAGAGAAGAACACTTCTTAAAGCTTATGGAGCAGAGATAGTACTCACAGAAGGCGCAAAAGGAATGACAGGGGCCATTGAAAAGGCAGAGCAACTCAAAAATGAAATAGAGGGATCCGTAATATTGGGTCAGTTTGTAAATCCTGCAAATCCTGCAATTCACAGAAAGACAACAGGACCTGAGATCTACAGACAGATGGAAGGTAAGGTAGATATTTTTGTTGCCGGAGTGGGAACCGGAGGAACAATTACCGGAGTCGGACAGTATCTAAAAGAGCAGAACCCGGAGATCAAAGTGGTTGCTGTTGAACCGTCTACAAGTCCTGTTTTATCAAAAGGAGAGGCGGGACCTCATGCTATTCAGGGAATTGGAGCAGGATTTATTCCTGATACTTTGGATATAAATGTATATGATGAAGTGATTGCAATAGAAAACGATGACGCTTTTGTTGAAGGAAGAAGATTTGCACATTCGGAGGGAATATTGGTTGGAATATCTTCAGGTGCCGCACTTAAAGCTGCAACAATACTTGCATCACGTGAAGAAAACAAAGGAAAGAACATTGTGGTATTACTTCCGGATTCCGGAGACAGATATCTTTCAACACCATTATTCAAAGCCTGATAATTGTTTCAAAAAGTATACATTGTGAAACAAGCATACGTTGCTTTCAAAATAACCGTTTCGCATAATAGGAATGTTTTTTTAAAAAATTGAGTCATTACTTAAAGGACTATTTTCAAAAGCAAGGTAGGGAATTTTGGTGCAAAAGTTATATCCGACAACCCATGTGAAGAAAATTCAAAATGGGATGTAAGGAATTTCCGACAGAAAAGTTATGCCTGGCAACCCATGTGAAGAAAATTCAAAATGGGATGTAAGGAATTTCCGAGGAAAAAGTTAGGGCTGACAACCCATATGAAGAAAATCCCAAAAGGGATGTAAGGAATTTCCGAGGAAAAAGTTATGCCTGGCAACCCATGTGAAGAAAATTCAAAATGGGATGTAAGGAATTTCCGACAGAAAAGTTGTGCCTGACAACCCATATGAAAAAAATCCCAAAAGGGATGTAAGCATAATGAAATCAAGTTTAATAAGCGTACATCCCCCAAATGAATTTTGCCAAAAGGGATATATAATGTAGAAATCCTTAGGTGTAACTAAAAATTAGATTATGTGCTTGTTTCACAATGTATTCATTTTGAAATGACCGTTCGAGGGGCAAGTGAACCGTTTGAACGGTAGAGTGTTGAAGATATGAAGAGGTCATTATAGAATATAGGTACAGAGAAGGAAATAATGTATTGTTCCTAATTTGCTAGGGGTGGCAGTTAGGAAGTACGGACTAATTTTTTAGCGGCTGTGGGGTTGCCGTGATTGAAATTAGTAAAAGGTTTTACAAGAAGGTAATAGTTGTAGTTGGGGGATAAACGCAACGGAGAAGGGCACTCGGCAGAGTGCTTTTTTCGTATACAAAAATATTATTTTAAATTGAAAATAAAAGTCTTATTTGATACAATTTATATATGGGTGCACGTCAGATTAGGACGTGTTATTAGAGCGGATTATTTACAGTGATATTAATAATACTAATTAATAATACTATTAATAATATTAACAATAATATCATGTTATGTTGTCTTCTTTTTTGAAAGGGAATGAAAGTCATTGATTTTAGAAAAAAGCGGGGATTTTTATATGGGAGAAGGAACAAAAAAGTATGGTTTTGACAGTGGTATGAGCAGTGTCGATGAATTTATAGTTAAGAAGAATATTCTTTTATTAGAGAGTAAGGTTGAGAATCTTGAAATCAGCAAGAAGATACTTATGGATGATTACAATGTTATTGTTGCACAAGATGTCAGAATTGCTCTTAGAATTATGCAGGATAATTATAGGATAATCAGCCTTATTATGGTTGATGTTGAAATGAGTGATTGTTTCTGGTTTCTTGAAGAAATATGTAAAGTTCCGGAGCTTGCCGCTATTCCGATTATAGTTACAACTGATGACAACGAGGCCGATAAGGAAGAAAAGAGTCTCGAGTTCGGTGCGGTTGATTTTATCATGAGACCATATAATAACAGGATTGTTCTTGCAAGGGTAAAGAATGTTATATATTTGAGAGAGTCTGCGGCGGCTTTGTCAGCGGTGATGATGGAACCCAATACCGGTTTGTACACAAAACAGGCTTTTATTCATCATGCAGAGATGCTTCTCTCAGCAAATCCCGGTAAAGTTTATATGCTTATTGGTATAGATATTGTTAATTCAAAACTTACTAACAGTCAGTACGGAGAAAAGAGATGCAGTGAGTTCTTGGATTATGTCGGAAGAAGTCTTGGCGAACTTGAAATGACATTGATGGCAGGCAGATATAGTAATGATCAGTTTATTATTATGGTTGAGAAGAGTGAGCAACTTACTTCAAGAGTAATTGCCGGCAAGATACAAAATATTGTGAAGGAAGCTCCTATTGCACACCAGAGCGTTAAGATAGGAGTTTATGACAAACTTGATGGTAAGATTTCTGTTATTTCGTGTTGTGACAGAGCATTTTGGGCCATAAGAACCATTAAGGGAATTTATAACGAATATATTTCTTATTATACTGAGGAACTTAGAGAACAGCTTATTACAGAACAGAGAATTCAAGACAGCATGGAAGATGCTCTTGTGAAGGGACAGTTTAAAGTTTATTATCAGCCAAAACACAACTGCAAGACAAGACAGGTTTCAGGCGCTGAGGCACTGGTAAGATGGAATCATCCTGACTATGGATTTATGGCACCGTCCAGGTTTATTCCTCTATTTGAGAAGAATGGATTTATTACAAAACTGGATTCATACGTTATGGAACAGGTTTGTAAGGATATGGTTGATTGGAAACAAAAAGGTATTGATATTGTTCCGGTTTCCGTCAATATTTCGAGAAGAGATTTTTACGAAGAAGGATGGATGGACAAACAGCTTGATGTTATTACCAGATATTCCATAGATCCAAGAATGATACATATGGAAGTTACAGAGTCTCTTTACACGGGCAATGCCGATACAATAATTGAGCATGTAAAGAAAGTTCAGAAAAAAGGGTATGAGATAGAGATGGATGATTTTGGATCAGGTTATTCCTCTCTCGGTATGCTTAATGAATTCCCATTAGACATTGTGAAACTGGATATTAGTTTCATCAGAAGAATTGAACAATCGGATGTTGTTATTGATTCTGTAATTAGTATGGCTCACAGAATGGGATTGAAGACTATTGCTGAGGGTGTAGAGACTCAGGCGCAATTTGTAAAACTCAAAGAATTGGGATGTGATTACATTCAGGGATTTTATTTTTCCAGACCTCTTCCAAAGGAGGAGTTTGAAAAATATCTCATAGATCATAAGGAAATCGGTGTATTGAGAGAGCAGGATGACGACGTTGCAGAACAGTGGAGGGCACTTTCAAATGAACTTGAGATTAAGAATATTCTTTTAGAATGTGTTAATTCTCTTGTGGCGGAAGAAAATCAACAGAGCAAAATCAGACATTTCCTTTCGGTTATTGCAAAGTTTTACGGTGCAACGTGTGCATATATTGTAGAGTTTGACAAAGAAAGAAATATTGCAAATTGTACTTTTGAGTGGGATTCCGTAGGAGGAGAATACAAAAAGAAGTATTTCAGAGACAAAGAGATGGCTGAAATCGATATATGGCTGAAGGCTTTCGGTGAACACGACGCATATTATGTCAAATCAATAAAAGATATTGAAGACAAAAATATATACAGAGTTTTGTTAGAACAGGGAATTAACAGTATTATGTCAGTACCGCTTCTGATAAAGAAAGAAAGAATAGGTTTTCTTTCAGTTGACAATCCTACAATGAATGTTGAGTCAATGTTGCTGTTAAGAGCGGTCACATCTTTTGTTGTAACGGAGATTGAAAGACACAGATATATTTCGCTGTTAGAGAATATCAGTTTTGTGGATTCGCTGACAGGGCTGAAAAACAGAACAGCATATGACAGAGATATTGCCATGATTGAGTCAGATGAACTTAATAACAAAAAGCCTATGGGAGTTGTTTTTGCTGATATCAACGGACTTAAGAGCAGAAATGATAATGTGGGGCACGAGGCAGGAGATATGCTGATTCAGGATATTGCCAATCTACTGAAAACGCATTTCAACCCGTCACATATTTACCGAATCGGAGGAGATGAGTTCGTTATTCTTTCTCATGGAAAAGATAAGAACAAATTCTACTCAAGAGTTGAGAAACTGAAACAAAGCTGTAATGAGGATGTATCAGCGGCTATCGGTGGAAAGTGGATTGATGAGGCAAGAAATTTCCAGGAGAGCATTGCTTTGGCAGACAAAGAAATGTACGAAGATAAGACAAGGTATTATCTTGATAAAGGACATGATAGAAGAAGGCGCTAAAGAAGGCGGCAGCTCAGTTTGATTTGAGTTCCGGCGGATTGCAAAATGCGCGACAAGACTTGCTAGCGAGCCTTGAATTGATTCAGATAAATAATAATATGATAGGTGAAAGTGTTTTTTGGCAGACGAAATGCTGTTTAGTATTTTGTCTGCCAATGTACGTGTTCCAATATTGTATGTGAAACAGGGAATGGAAAAAACTCGAAAAAACTTGATTGAGTCCCAAAATTATCCCATATGATCCTGTATACTTATGAGTGTAGAAAGAAAAATAAGTATGCAGAGAGGAGAACGGTGTTATGAAGGGATACAATACAGCAGCAGGTTATATGGGATATGTTGAAGGAGAATATATTTTGTTTTCATGTGAACAGGATTACTATGAGTTCATTAATGACTAATTGGTGAGTGATTTGTTATGGGGATATTAGGAAACCAAGATTGCAAAGAGAGTTCTTGAATGTCACTATGAGAGGAAGAATGATATGAGATTTATACATTTATCAGATTTGCATATAGGGAAAAGAGTAAACGGATACTCTATGTTGGAAGATCAGGATTATATTTTGCGAAAGATTCTTAATATTATTGATGAGGAAAAGCCTGATGCCATAATTATTGCAGGAGACGTATATGACAAGAGTTCTCCAAGCGATGAAGCGGTTAGGCTTTTTGATGATTTTCTTGTGAGATTGTCAAAGAGAGGCAAACCGGTATTTGTAATTAGCGGAAATCATGATTCTGCAGTCAAACTTGCATTTGCTTCAAAACTTATTGAATATAGTGGAGTGCATATGTCGCCGGTGTATGATGGCAATGTTAATAAGGTTGCTTTAAAAGATGAATTCGGAGATGTGAATATTTATATGTTGCCTTTTGTTAAGCCGATTCATGTAAGAAGCGTATTCCCGGATAAGGAGATACACGATTACACAGATGCCTGCAGGGTTGCCGTTGAGCATATGGATGTTGATACGACGAAGCGCAATATTATTGTTGCCCATCAGTTTGTTGTAGGAGCAGGAAGATGTGACTCAGAAGAGGTGTCGGTGGGAGGACTTGACAGTGTAGATGGCTCGGTTTTTGATGATTTTGATTATGTGGCTCTGGGGCATATTCACGGACCACAGTGTGTGGAAAGGCCGGAAGTGAGATATTGCGGAACACCGCTTAAGTACTCTATGTCAGAGGAGAATCATCACAAATCCGTTACGGTGGTGGATATTGCAGAAAAAGGAAATGTATCTGTAAGAGAGGTGGAACTCGCGCCCCTTAGAGATATGAGAACCATAAAAGGTAGCTATGAAGAAGTGACAAGAAAGTCGTTTTATGAGGGAACAAACACTGAAGATTATCTGAGCGTGATATTGACAGACGAAGAAGAAATAACAGATGCAATTAACAAACTGAAAATAATTTATCCATATATTATGCATCTCGAATATGACAATATGAGAACCAGGGAAAACAGAGATGTTACAGAAGCTGTTGACGTGGATACCAAGACACCGTTAGAACTGTTCGAAGAACTATTTGAAAAACAGAATAATCAGCCGATGAATGAGATACAAAAAAAGTATATGAGTGATTTGTTCGAAAAGGTAATGGAGGAAAGCGTATGAGACCTATAAATCTTAAAATGTCTGCATTTGGACCCTATGCAGGCGAGGTTGATTTGGATATGTCACAGTTGGGTGATGGCGGATTGTATCTTATTACCGGTGATACAGGTGCGGGAAAGACTACAATATTTGATGCCATTTGTTTTGTCCTGTACGGAGTGCCGAATGGAAATAACAGAGACGGCAATATGATGCGTTCAAAATATGCAACTATAGATGTTCCTACGTACGTTGAACTGGTTTTCTCCCATAGAGGAAAAATATACAGAATAAAGCGGAATCCAAGTTACGAGCGCAAAGCAAAAAGAGGTAATAAGAACACAACAGAGTCAGCTAATGCGGAGCTGATTATGCCCGATGGAACACCGGTTACGGGGGTAACTGAAGTTACAGCAACTGTGGTGGAACTGCTTGGAGTGGACAGGGGACAGTTTACACAGATTTCAATGCTTGCCCAAGGAGAATTTCTTAAATTGTTGCTTGCAGGAACCAGTGAGAGACAGGAGATTTTCAGAAAGATTTTTAATACAAAATTATATGATGATGTTCAGAAAAAACTCGTTATTGCATATAACTCCACTGAAAGGCAAAGAAAAGATCTGAACATGAATATTGAACAGTACATTGGCGGAATAAAATGTGATGAAGAAGATGTACTGGCTATTCAAGTTGAAAAAGCTCATATGGGAGAAATGCTGATAAAAGACGTGATTGGCTTGATTCATAATTTGATCGACAATGATCAGAACAAACTTATAAGCGTTGAGAACGAAAAAAAGAAATGTGATAAGAAACTTGAAGTTATCAACAAGGCATTGGGACAATTCAAGGAAATTGAGTTGAATAAAAAGTCACTTGTACAAAAAGAGCAGGAACTAGACGAGGTGACACGCGAAAAGAATAAGCGTGAAGAACAACTGGAATTGGTAAAAAAAGAAAGTGAAAAGATTACTTCACTAAATGAAGAGATGGCAGTTATTAACAGCAAGATGCCTGATTATGAAATAATGGAGCAACTTCAGAAGAGTGTTGAAAATGACAAAGAACAGAAGGCAAAATTAGAAAAAGCGCTTGTAGATAATGCTGCAAAAAAAGAAAAGTATGATGCTGATTATAATACTAAAAATACGAGATTGGCGCAGTTGCAGGATGCAGGAATTAATATTGAAAGAATTAATTCTGAAATTGAAAAGAAAACTCAAGAAGCAACACTCATAGAAGAAGCGATTCTGTCGGGGAAAAACTCAAAAAAAGCGAAAAATGAATTGAAGGATGCTCAAAAATCTTTTGTTGAGAAGAGGGATATATTTAATGAGGAAGATGCAAAATTAAAACATATGGAGATGGCATTCCTAAATGCTCAGGCAGGCATTATTGCAAAAGACCTGGTAGAAGGGCAGCCCTGCCCGGTATGCGGGTCAATTACCCACCCTTCACCTGCAACTATGCCTGAGAGTGCATCGGATGAAGATGAGATTAAGAGCATGAAACTGAAGGTGGAGATGGCACAGTCAGCTATGCTGGAAGAGAGCAAAAAAGCGGAAAAGTGTCTGGCGGTTTACGAAGAAAGACATAGTAATTTTCTGAATGATTCGAAGAAACTGATAGGAGCAAAAGAGGTTGATGAGAAAACTGATGCCGGAGTAGATAAGAAAACTGAAAAGATAGAGGAACTTTTGGAAAGTGCCCTGGAAGATAATGGAAGGGAATTGACTGAATTAAAAAAAGCTCTCACAGTTGAAAAAGCAAACAGGAAAGAAAAAGAAAAATTAGAAAATGAATTGCCGGTTTTAGAAGAAGAGAGTAAAGTGATAAGTAAAGAGATTGAAACAATCAGATTGGAACTGGCAAAAAATGAAGCGGAATCTGATGAGAGATTGAAACATTTGGAAGAGGTAAAGAAGTCACTTAGATTTGAAAATATGGAAAAGGCTCTTGAAAGAGTTGACTACTTATCGAACCAAATAAAAGAATTAGAGAATAATAAGAGCGAAGCAGAGAAGGAATTCAGAAACAAGGTTGATGAATTACAAAAACTTCAGGGTGAGATTTCATCATTAAAGGATAGAATAGAAAACAGTGATATTGATGGGGAGTCGCTTATTGGTGAGAAGGAGATAGTTGATCGGGAAAAAGAGAATTTGGAAACGGAGATTACCGGTCTATGCACCAGAATAGAAGTGAACCAGTCAGCACTTGATGGAATTAACTCAAAGTCGGAACAGCTTCTTGCGGTTGAAGAAAAAATAGGATGGCTGAGGGTGCTTAGCGAAACTGCAAGTGGAGACTTAAAAGGAAAAACCAAAATCAAGCTGGAGTCATATATTCAGGCAACTTACTTTGATAGGATAATCATCAAGGCAAACAGACGATTGATGAAAATGTCTTCAAAACAGTATGAACTTATAAGACTCAAATCCGGTGATGATAACAGGATTCAAACAGGATTGGATCTGGGAGTAATTGATCATTATAATGGAACTCAGAGAAGTGTCAGAACTTTGTCCGGAGGTGAATCATTTATGGCATCACTGTCTTTGGCTCTTGGATTGTCTGATGAAGTACAGTCTACAGCAGGAGGAATATCCGTGGATACAATGTTTGTAGATGAGGGCTTTGGAACGCTTGATTCGGAGACCTTGGAGTGTGCATATTCAGCATTGGCGAGTTTGTCGGAAAACAAATGCCTTGTGGGAATAATCTCTCATGTGGAAGAACTTAAGAATAAAATTGACAGACAGATTGTGGTAACTAAGGCAAAGGCCGGCGGAAGCGCCGTTGAGATAGTGGTTTGATGAATTAAAAAAATAAAACAAAAGGAGAAAGGGCGATGAAGAAGTTTTTCAAAAAGGCGACTGCTGCAGTAATGACTGTAGCGTTAAGTGTTGGTGGAAGTGTGGCAACAAGTACAGATAAGATTGATGATGTGGGAGCTGCAAGCAGCATAAGAGAACATGTTATAGGAAAGGGAGAATCTGATGCTGATAATCCACTCAAGGGAATGCTTGGCTACAAAGAGAGCAGTAATTTCAATTTTCCACATAGTATGGAGTGGTTTTATATTCCGGTTAGTGCGGTTCAGACAGGAATGAATACCTTTGACTGGTCTGCTCTTGAGAGAGAACTGAATGATGTTGCATCGAGAGGACATCAGTCTGTTTTCAGATTTTATTATGATTATCCCGGAGAAGGAAACGGTGTGCCACAGTTTGTAAAAGATCACGGTCTGACAATGAAGTACTATAATGAGCCGGCAGATTTGGGTGGCTCGGGTTATGCTCCTGATTATGAAGATGCATATTTCAGACAGTCAATGCAGAGTTTTATAGCAGAATTCGGAAGACAGTACGATGGTGACGGAAGAATAGGATTTGTTACAATCGGATTATTGGGATTCTGGGGAGAGTGGCACAACTGGCCGTATGATGAAGATACATCAGACGGTAAGCCGGATTGGTCTATTTCCACCACAGTTTACAAAGAGGTGCTGGATGCGTTTGATGCGGCATTTGATAAGACAAAGATATGTGTGAGAGAACCAAAAGACGGCATAGATTTTACAAAGTATAATGTGGGATACCATGATGATTCCTTTGGGTATGCTACCCTGTCTCAGTCAAATGGAGGGCAGGATTGGAGCTTCATGCAGAAATTAAAGAATGCAAGAGTAAATAACAAATGGAGTGCTGAATGTGTCGGTGGAGAGATATATCCACCTAGTCAGGGACAGATTTTTTCAGGAAAATCAGGAGACTATCAGGATTGGACAAAATGCCAGAATGAGGCCCATGCAACATGGATGCTCAATGAGAGCATAAAGAGTTATTCAGGAACAAACTACACTAATGCACTCAGCGCGGCAAAAAGTCTTGGATATGACTTGCAAACCGACAAGGCGTATTTCCCTGATTCGGTAAATAAGGGTGATTATGTGCAGCTTTCAGTTGAAATGCGAAATATTGGAAAGGCACCGTTTTACTACGATCATAATATATGGCCGGTACAGGTTGGTCTGAAGAGTGGAAATAATGTTACTGTGGTTGGAACAACAACGTGGGATTTGAATACAATTCCTGCAGATGGAAATAACAAACAGTTTGATTACAACTTTAATGCCAATTTGAATCCGGGACAATACAAAATGTGTATACGAGTTAAGAATCCGATTGCCACAGGAAAGAACATTTCATTTGCCAACACCAATCAGGACAGTAATGGCTGGCTGGAACTTGGAGATATGACAATTGATGAAAAACAGGAAGTTCAGACAACAACAGCTGAGCCTCAGACTACAAAAAATGAGCCTGAAACAACCAAACCGAATACAGATAATAATACTCATGAATCTTATGCTGCATGGCAGGATAATGATTATATCTATGTAAATGTACCTATAGTTTCAGGTTATGAAAATACACAGATTTATATTGACAGTGATAACAATAATCAGACAGGTTATCTGAATTCAAACGGAGGCTTTGAATATCTGGTTGAAAACGGAAGCATATATCGCCACAAAGGAAACAATGGGGATTGGAGTTATGAAACTGTAAACAGTCTGGCTACAGTTACAGAACAATCCGATTACAGAAATTATAAGTTTAAAAAGAGTGATTTGGGAATTACATCAGAAGAGATTAATATTATGGCAAACCTTGTAGATTCTTCATGGAATAACAGAAAAGGGTACGAGATTATTACAGCTCACATGGAAGAGACAGCAGGTGGAATAATATCCAAAGAGCCAATAATTGAAGGATTCCAGATAAGCTATCTTGGAAAAGGTCTTAGAACTGTTTACACTACTAAACAGTCTTACGGTGGATTGGCGGTTACTGAAGTAGGACTTGTTTATGCACTTGAAATAGACAAAAATAATGAAGATGAAATGGTGGTAGGAAGTACAAGCAACTTAGTGAAGTCCTATAGAGGAACAGAGGAGAAGGGAAGACAGATTGGAAGTAGATATGAAACAGAAGATACAAGATGTTACGCAATGACAATGTGTTTTTCTGCGAATAATGCAGCAGAGTTTAATGAGAGATACTACGTCAGAGCATATGCAAAACTTAGTGATGGAAGTTATGTGTACTCGCCTGTCAGCGATTTTTCCGTATATGACATTGCAGATAAAATAATGACAGGAAGACAGTATAATTCCTACGACAGTTACAACTATCTGTTGAACTCGATTTTGAAGGTTGCAAACCCTGATTATGGAAATCCACAATATTAGAAGTATCCGACAAATTTAGTTATCTTGTGGCTTTATTATTGTAAATATCGTTGTATATTTCCATTGATAAAAAACTTTTTAAAAGCTATAATTTATAAGGAATTATTGAACGGATTTGTGCTCGATTACGGATTCGTTTCGTGCACGGATTAATTTAACCTTAGAGGGAGGAAAAAATGAAGAAGGGGTTACAATTTAACAAAAATCTCGGAAGATTACTTAGCCTTGTACTCACATTAGCTTTGATCGTTTCCGGAGTACCGGCGAAAAACACACAGGCAGCAGCACTGTCTAACATCAAGGGAAAGACATTCTTTTTCCTTGGATCATCAGTTACTTACGGATATGCAGCGGGAGGAGTTTCTTTTGCGGATTATATAGCGCAGAGAAATGATTGTACAAGCGTTAAGGAAGCAGTTTCCGGAACTACACTTGTTGACAACGGTTCGTCATCATACGTTCAGCGTATGCTGAAGAATTTCAACAGATCACAGCATTGCGATCATTTTATTTGTCAGCTGTCGACTAATGATGCTTCACAGAACAAACCGCTTGGAAGTCTTAGTAGTTCATACAATTTATCAGACTTTGATACTTCTACAATCTACGGTGCAATTGAGTACATAGTATGTTTTGCAAAACAGACTTGGAACTGTCCTGTGACATTCTACACAAACCCATACTATAACAATGGTAATTATCAGAACATGGTAAACGCAATTTACGCGGTAAAGGACAAATGGGGCATTGGTCTGATTGATATGTGGAACAATCAGGAAATGAGAAATATCAGCGCGGCGGACAGACAAAGATATATGGCGGATGACATTCATCCTACTGCAGCAGGATATTTGGAATGGTGGACTCCTATATTTGAAAATTATCTCCAGAATTACAATTACAGTAGTTCTCCAATAGAAGTAATCGGACTTCAGGCATCGTCTCCGTCGAACGGAACAATCAATGTAGTTTGGGGACAGACTCAGAGTCAGATAGACAATGGACAGAAATATAATGTATATGTAAATAATACAAAGAAATTATCAGCAGTAGCCTGTGGAAGTTACGATATTACAGGTCTTTCTTCAGGAACATACAATGTAAAAGTTACAGCAACACTTAACGGACAGGAAACATCTGGAGCTACCACAAGTGTTACGGTAGCAGGCGGTTCAGAGAATCCTACAACTGCAAATTCAGATGGATTTGTTCAGGCAGGACAGAATTGGACAGACCTTAATAACTGGTCAGTATATTTTGCTTCAGGTTGGGCAAATGATCCTACAGGAAAATATAAGGACGGAGGTTCTTACAATGACTTTGCGGTGTTAATTGACAAAGCCAGCGGAGTTGATTGGGGAATTCAGTTGAAGACAAAGGAATTATCTGTAGAGAGTCAGAAGTCTTACACATGTAAAGTCAAGGTTACATCTAACATGGCAGTAAGTCAGCAGATGAGATTAAAAGACGATATCAGTCAGACAGATACTCTGTTTACATTAGCATCAGGATCAAATGAAATTACTCTTAATTTTACATCTGCTGATAAGGCCCAGATATTCTTTGATTTAGGACAGGCACCGCAGAACCTGAAATTTGAAATTAAGGGATTTGAACTTATTAACAATGATGCACAGACACAGCCGCCTGAGACTACAACAGAGGAACCGACAACGAGAATATTTGATGCATTTGATATAATTGAGGCGGAGTACTTTGCAGAGCATCAGAACGGTGTTGTTGATAATAATTCCAATGCAAGCGGCGGCCACAATGTGGGAGGAGTAATAGATCAGACAGTACTTCAGTATGATAATGTTGTGTTTAGTGAAGCTGCAGGAGGAATGGAAATCTGCTATTCAAGCCCAAAATCGATTGCAAACGGAAATGCAGAAATCTATGTTGATAACATGAACAATAAGGTTGCTTCAATCAACCTTCCGAATAACTCAACTGCATGGGAAACATACGGAACACATATTGCTCAGTTCGACACAAATATAAGTGCCGGAGTTCATACAATATTTATCAAATTTGTAACTACATCTACAGAGAGATATGTTGCAAATGTTGACTGGTTCAGAATAATGAAAGCAACTGATTTTATAGATATAATCTATAGTGGAATTGATATTCTTGGATATCAGGTCAGCCATATTTCAAAAGGAATGAGAACGGTATATTGTGTAGACAGCACAATCAACGGACAGGCAGTTGTTGAGTCAGGACTTATTTATTCACTGACAGATTACGCAAACGAGAATGAATTATATGTTGGAAGCCCAAACAGTAATGTAAAGAATTTTGCAAGTACATCAAACGGTATTGTTGATATACCGAATGCACCGGCAGCTGCAACAAGTTATGCAATGACAATGCTTTTTGCAACAAATACGGCAGCAGAGCGTACTGCAGAGTGGAGAATACGTGCATATGCCAAATTGGCAGATGGCTCTTATGTATATACAAATTGCAAGACATATAGAATTTTCGACATTGCCCAGAAGTTATATGAGAGAAACATTATGCCTAATGAGGCTTCACATAATTTCCTGTATACAGACATTTTGAAAATTGTAGATGCGAATTATGTTGAAAAGACATTTAAGTACAAAAATATGCTTGTGCGATAATTAGATATTTCGAAGAATTATAAATATGATAAAAGGGATGCTGTAAGTAAAAAGACAGCATCCCTTCTATTGATTTGTGCGAGTATGAATTTAACAAAAAAAGAACATCCTTGTGGATGTTCTTTTTTTGATGATTGGAATGTAAAACCCTGTTGCCTTCTCCATGAATAAAGAAAAAAGGAAGTAATGAAAACTTTTAGTTCCCTTTCGGGAAATGCTCTTATATATTTGCAACCCCCATTGCTTAATATAAGAAACCCCTCTATATTCTTTCTTAACTACCCCACTGTCTCGAAAGAACCTAATACTTTATATTTTAGTACCTCTCCTTTTGTTAATTTAATTCTAAAACAGATTTTTATATCTCTCAATAGTTTACCCCTCAAACGGATTAATCACCCCACGAACGGTATATATGGAAAAAAAGAAATTGTTGAATTGGTGTTTTCTCCCTTTTTTGTTCGTCATAATTAGCAATCTAATGATAGGCTATTGTTTTATTATAATGAAATATGATATAATATATTACATTATGCGGGTCTATAACCTTTTTTGGGTTTTGACCAATATTTTGAACAGAAATGTGACAAAAATACGTTGTGTTTTTAAATTTTATTCAGATTGGGAGACAGGTATGCTTAACAATGAAAAAATCATACTAATGACTAAGTTGGCGCTGTACGAACAGGGGAAAGGAAAAAAGAGTATCCCGGTAGGAAAATACTACAAGAGCGATTATGTGGGTATGCATCTTTTGAGTTCTTTTGTTTACATTAATGTTGCATATATTATTATCTTTGCAATATGGGTAGTACAAAACAGTGAGTCATTACTAAAAAAACTTACGACAGGAAAAATATTTGGCATAGTATTTTATGTGGTTGCAATTTATGTTGCTGTTGTAATTTTATATCTGATAGCAAGTTATATTTACTTTGCATATAAGTACAAAAAAATACGAAGAAGTTTGAAAGGTTATCACTCAAATTTGAGACAACTTCAGAAGATTCAGGATATTGAAATCGAAAAGATGCTCAGTGACACTGAGAATAATATCCAGTTAGAGAACGAGATGTAGGAGGCAGTAAACAGTGACACATATATTAGAATTTAGAGATATGTTAAAAAGATTTTATGCACAGTATGAGATGTTTGTACTTGCATTGTTCAAGTTTGTTCTTGTGCTGATATGTATGCTTCTTGTAAAAAAACACATAGGGTATATGGACAAGTTGCAGACAACGTCAGTTATTTTGGCAGTTTCATTTTTATCGGCATTTTTACCGTTTGGGCTTGTTATACTGATACTTTCAATTATTATTCTTGCAAACATTTATGCACTATCAATGCCGCTTGCAGGTGTGGTACTGGGGATAATGCTTGTTATGTTTATTCTCTATTACAGATTTACACCAAAGGAAGCTATCACAGTAGTATTGGTGCCTATGATGTTTTATCTCAAGATTCCATATATAATTCCGATAGTAGTAGGGTTGGTGGCAACACCAGTCGCAATTGTTGCAGTGGCATTTGGAACAATAACATATTACATGATTTACATTATTTCTACTAATGCAGCAATTATTAATAATATGGAGACAGACACACCTCTTAAGCAGATTAATTATTATGTGTCGATGCTTGTAGAGAATAAAGAAATGTATTTTATAATTAGCATTTTTACTGTAATAATTCTCATCGTTTATCTTATTAAGAGAATGTCAGTAAATAATGCGTGGACAACTGCAATTATTGTCGGAGGAAGTTTTGAACTTGTTGGATTTATTGTATTGGGAATGATGATGAATTCTAAGCCTTCGGTTGTATCTGTTGTAATCGGAACAATCGTATCTATAGTCTTATCAATAATTATTCAGTTCTTTATTTTCTCACTGGATTACAGCAGAACTGAGCATACTCAGTTTGAGGATGACGATTATTACTACTACGTAAAAGCAGTTCCTAAGATTAATGTTACTGCTCCTCAGATTAATGTTAAGAGAATAAATGCGAAGAGAGAAAAGAAAGTAAAAGAAAAAACAAAAGAGAAGAAAAAATAAAATAAAAGAAAAAATATAATAAAAGAAAAAATAAAAAATAATTTGTATGCGATAAATCAGAACTTTTAAGAGGTTTAATACTATACAGCATAATCACAAAGAAAGGAAGTGACGTAATGACTATAATGTTTCAGTATGTAAGGGATTTCGTTGAGAAATATCTTACTATGCCAAAATTATATATTAGTGACGCGATTGAAGTGTTTATTATTGCGATTATAGTTTATTACGTTATGTTATGGTTCAAGAAGACAAGAGCATGGGTCATCTTTAAAGGAATAATAGTTCTTGTTCTGTTTCTGATTTTGGCGGCAGTATTTAATCTTTCAACAATTTTGTGGATTGCCAATAAGACTTTGAGCGTTGGTATTATTGCAATTGTAGTTATTTTCCAGCCGGAACTTAGAAGGGCTTTAGAGGATCTTGGAAACAGAAATATTATTTTGAATTTATTTAAGAACAGTGATGGAGAAAAAGGGAGATTTTCAGACCGCTCAATGGAAGAAATAATAAGAGCGACACTTGAACTTGCAAAGGCAAAAACCGGAGCATTGATTGTTATAGAAGAAGACAATGATTTGTCCAGATATGATGAGACCGGAATAGAGATAGATTCGCATATCAGCAGTCAGTTATTAATTAATATATTTGAACATAACACACCTCTTCATGACGGTGCAGTATTGATAAGAAATGACAGAATCAGTTCTGCAACATGTTATCTCCCGTTGTCAGAGAGTCTTTCACTTAGTAAGGAACTGGGAACAAGACACAGAGCAGGAGTGGGAGTGACCGAAGTTACAGACTGTCTGGTTATTATTGTTTCCGAGGAGACAGGTAGTATTTCAATTGCATCAAATGGCAAACTTATCAGATATGCTGATGCAGCAATACTAAAGAATGAGCTTATTAAGGTTCAGAATAAGCCGGTTCCAAAGGAAAAGAAAATAAAAAACAGAATAAGCAAAGGAGGCGAGGAGAATGAAGTCGAATCTGAATAACCTCATGATGATGATAACAAACAACTGGCTTCTGAAATTGTTTGCTTTGTTGCTGGCATCAGTAATATGGTTGGCTGTAGTTAACATTAATGACCCTACAAAGACCGTAACTATATACAATGTTCCTATCCAAATTGTTGATGATGAAGTAATCACGGATATGAATCAGACATATAAGATAAATGATTCCCAGTATGTCAATGTTACGGTAGCGGGAAGGAGATCCGTAATAAAGGAACTGACTGCTTCAAGTTTTACGGCAAAAGCTTCCATGGCAGAACTCTCGCTTGCTAATTCAATACCGGTTGAAGTAGAGATTACAAATAATAATATTGCCAAAAAAGTTACTGTTTCAAAGCAGTCTGTAAATCAGATTTCAGTGGATATAGAAGACGTGCTGACAAAAACTTACAGCATAGAGACTAAGATTATCGGTCAGGTAGAAAAAAATTATGAAATCAGTGATATAAAGGTTGCAAAGAATAAGATAGATATTACAGCTCCCGAATCAATACACGAAAAGATTAATTCGGTAATTGTTCCTATAGACGTAAACGGAGCGACTGAATCTTTTACAGATAAATACAAGATTGATTTGCTGGATGTGGAAGGAAATGTAATAAAGAAGAATAGCAGTATTGTTTTGGCAAAGAAGAAAGCTAAAGTTACAGTTACACTGCTAAAGCTTGTGTCAGTTTCCCTCAACGTCAAATTAAAAGGTGAATTGTCAAGTGATTGTGAAATCAGCAGCGTGGAAACATCGCCGGACAATATTATAATATGTGGAAAACCTGAGAATGTTGAAGGAATTGAATCACTTACCATTGACGGTGACGATGCGGATATTACCGGATTGACAGCAGATGTTGAGAGAAAGGTTGATCTTGTTCAGTATCTTCCAGCAGGAACAAGAATAAAAGGAGACGGAGTTACAACTCTTACAATAAAGGTAAAACAAAACGAGATTACGCGAGATATTAAAATGTCTTCATCTAATATTCAGCTGACAGACCTTCCTGAGAAGATGAAAGGAACAGTAATTTCAGAGAGTGTTGTCATTACTCTGCGAGGTAAGAAAACCGAGCTTGACAAAATCAACAAGCATAATATTAAGCTTGCAACAGAATCTTTGAGCGGTTATGAAACAGGAAAGTACACAGTCAAAGTAACAGCTGAAGTTGATTCAAGTGTTAAAGTTGAAAATATTGATGATGTCAAGATTAAATTGGAAGCAAAAAAATGAGTATAAACAAATAATGAGTATAAACAAATAATAAGCATAAACAAATAATAAGCATAAACAAATAATAAAATTAAGGAGATTGATATGGGTAAGATTTTAGTAACAGGCGGTGCAGGCTATATTGGAAGCCACACTTGTGTTGAACTTATTAATGCAGGATATGATGTTGTAGTTTTAGATAATTTGTCTAACTCTAGTGAGAAATCACTGGACAGAGTAAAGAAACTTACTGGAAAAGAAGTAAAGTTCTATAAAGGTGATATTCTCGACAGAGATATTCTGAATAAAATAATGACTGAAGAGGACATTACAAGCTGTATTCACTTTGCAGGTTTAAAAGCAGTTGGTGAATCTGTTGCAAAGCCTTGGGAATATTACAACAACAATATTAACGGAACATTGACACTTGTTGACGTTATGAGAAATCATGGATGCAAGAATATTATTTTCTCATCCTCAGCTACTGTATATGGTGATCCGGTTCAGATTCCTATTACTGAGGAATGTCCAAAAGGACAGTGCACAAATCCATATGGATGGACAAAGTCGATGCTTGAACAGATTTTGATGGATATGCAAAAAGCCGATCCTGAGTGGAATGTTATTCTTCTCAGATATTTCAATCCTATAGGAGCACATGAGAGTGGAATTATGGGTGAGAATCCAAATGGAATTCCAAACAATCTTATGCCATATATAACACAGGTTGCAGTTGGTAAGCTTGAGCAGCTTGGAGTGTTTGGTGATGATTATGATACACCGGATGGAACAGGAGTGAGAGATTATATCCATGTTGTTGATTTGGCAGACGGTCATGTAAAAGCATTAAAGAAGATAGAAGAAAATGCCGGATTAAAGATTTATAATCTTGGAACCGGACATGGATACAGTGTTCTCGACATCGTTAAGAATTTTGAGGAAGCAAATGATATAAAGATTCCTTATGTTATAAAGGATAGAAGACCTGGGGATATTGCAACTTGCTATTGTGATCCTTCAAAAGCTGAGAGTGAAATGGGCTGGAAGGCTAAGTTTGGAATAAAAGAAATGTGTCGTGATTCATGGAACTGGCAGAAGAATAATCCAAACGGATATGAGGATTAATTAATACCGGATTTGTGAGAAAATGTAGAAAAAAGATAGAAATATGATTTAAAAGAATCGATAGATTTTAATAAATACGCAAGAAGATGGGAGATTATAATGGGTAATACAAGGTCAAAAGCCAAAATATTGAGGTCTTTGAAACGAAAAAAGATAATATTGACTATTATAGAGTGCTTTTTTGCATTAATTTTTATTGCGTTAGGAGTTGTAGTTCTTGTCCCTTCTGTCAGAACTCAGGCAATGCAGACGCTGGCGCAGTCACCATTTGGTAAAAATATTATAAGTATGTTTGCCAAAGAAAAGTTTGATAATTCTTCAATATATGATAGTGATTTTGATGATGCAGCCATAGAAGTGAATGATATGGAGTACAATTATTCCAGTGAATATACTGAGTTTATTATGTTTGGTATCGATTCGAGAGACAGTACTTTTGATGAGGGAACAAACAGTGATTCCATGGTTATTGTAAGTGTTCACAATACTACCGGTGAAGTGAATATGGTATCCCTTTACAGAGATACTTATCTTAGAATATATAACAACGACGGTTCTTACAGATACAGTAAATTAAACAGCGCATACAGCAGTGGAGGAGCTGCAGGTGCAATAAATACAATCAATAAGAATCTTGACATGCAAATTAAAGATTATGTGACCGTTAATTTCTCGGGAGTTGCGGAAATTATTGATTCATTAGGTGGAATTGAAGTTAATCTTACTGATGATGAGGTCTCACAGCTTAATCATCATTTGAAAAGTACTCTCAGTTCAACAGGGGAGTATTCGCCAAAGGTTACATCCGGTGGAAAGAATGTTCATCTCAACGGATTACAGGCTACAACATACTGTAGAATACGTAAAGCAACATTCTATGATCCTGAGACAGGTAACAGAGTAAATGACGATTACGGAAGAGCGGCCAGACAGCGTCTGGTGGTTATGAAACTTGTAGACAAAGCAAAGAAAGCAGGAATGACCGAACTGCAGGAGATGATGGATACAGTTCTCAATTCCAAAACAAAGGGACAGGATCAGATTGTAAAGACAAGCTTCAGTATGGAAGAAATGGTTGATATGCTGCCTATTATTTTCAAGTTTTCTCTTGGACAGAGCAGCGGTTTTCCAAGAAAGCTTACAACCAAATCTATAAATGGTGCTGATTGTGTATTGGCAAAAGGACTTAGCAGAAATGTTAAGATTTTGCATAAGTTCTTATACGGTGAAGAAGATTATGTTCCTACCCCGACAGTAGACGAAATCAGCAATGAAATCAAATACAGTACCGGTATTGATAATGATGGTTCAGATGATAACGTAGACGATACCATTTTAAAAACTACAGAAGAAACAGAAAGTACATCAGTGGCAAATGAGAATGTAGATGACATGAATTTTGACTACGATGATAAGGGAAAGAGTGATTTTTATTAAAAAAATGTAGATTATGTGTCTTAAGTTCAGTTCAATTTTTTTTGACAGTACAAACACAAAAGAGTCACATTTTGGCAATACAATGTGAGCAAATGAAAATACTTATTGAATAAATAAGCACTTTAATTTTTCATAAATTCGTTGCTTAAGGAGGAAAGAGCTATGTTAGATGATAAGGAAAAAGAAATTAAGGACGTTGATAATCAGGAGAACGGTAATTTTGAAAATGCAGTTGAAGATAATGCAGATTCATTTGCTAACCCGATAAAATTGGAGAAAGATTCTTCAGATGCTACCGCTGATGAAGATAAAGCATTTAGTAGTGAGGTAAATTCATTTGAGAACAATTCGGTTCCAACAGATAATGATACCTTTAACAATGATTTGCAGTCAAACGCATATAGTAATGCAGAAAATGGCAATAATGGCAATAGCGGCAATAATGGCAATAGCGGCAATAATACCAATAGCGGCAATAATACCAATAGCGGCAATAATGGTGGATACAACAGTTCGCAGGATAATTATACACCATATTACAAAAGTGCAGTTCCGCAGGGAAATCCAAATAACAGACCGGATAGATCGGGAAATACAAAAGCAGCAGTTGCTATCATTGTCGGAGCAGTTGCCGGATTGTTAATATTGATTGGCGGTTTGTTTGCAGTTACTCAAAGTGCAATTAAACAGTATGAGAAAAAAACGGTTACAGCTGAAAATGAAACAAAGAAAGAGAAGAAAGAATACAAAAAGATTGAAGATACAAAGACAACTGATTCAAGTGCACAGGCATCTGATGGAAAGGTATTAATCACAGATGTTTCAGATGTTGTTGACGAAGTAATGCCATCTATTGTTGCTATTACAAGTACTACTATTGTAGAGAGTTCAGGAAGCAGCATCGAAGACTGGCTTTATGGAATGTATGGATACGGTTCAGATGGTGATCAGAAACAACAGTATGAGCAGGTTGGTGCAGGATCAGGAATCATTGTAAAACAGAATGACGATGAACTCCTTATTGTTACAAATAATCACGTTGTTCAGGGAGCTGACAAGCTTTCTATCCAGTTCGTTAATGGAAAATCAATTGAAGCAGTTACAAAGTCTACTGATGAGAACGCAGACATTGCTATTGTTTCAGTTCCTTTGGAAGATATTGACAGTGAGACAATGGATGCAATTAAGATTGCACAGCTTGGAGATTCTGATGCATTAAAAGTTGGTGATGGTGTTATTGCAATCGGTAATGCACTTGGATACGGACAGTCTGTAACAACCGGTGTTATCAGTGCAAGAGACAGAGAGATTCAGGTTGATGACAGAAAGATGGTAGTTCTTCAGACAGATGCAGCAATCAACGGAGGAAACAGTGGTGGCGCATTACTTGATTCTTCAGGAAAAGTAATAGGAATTAACGTTGCAAAATATTCTTCAAGTGAATATTCAGGTTCAGCAAGTATCGAAGGAATGGGATTTGCAATTCCTATTTCTCAGGCAACTGACATTATGGAGAATCTCATGTCAAGACAGACAAGAACAAAAGTTGACGAGAAAGAAAGAGGAGTTCTTGGTATAGAAGGACTTGATGTTCAAAAAGAAACAGCAGAGAGTTACGGTATTCCGGTGGGAATATATGTTAAGAATGTAATTTCAGGTGGCGGGGCAGCCAAAGCAGGAATGAAAGAAAAAGACATCATTGTTGCAATTGATGGTCTGAATGTTGAATCAATGGAGAGCCTTCAGGATAAACTACTTTACTACAAAGCAGGTGAAGAAATTGTTGTTAAGGTAAAAAGAATAGAAGGTGCAGAATATGTCGACAAAGAATTAAAAGTTACTCTTAGCAAATCGAGCCTGATTAAAAAAGATGCTGATAATAATACACCAAATATTGAAACAAACCCAAACCCATTTGGTGACTGATTAACAGATAGGTTTAATAATTGAATTAATATAAATTAAAATGTCGCAACATTTGTGCTATAATGAATGTTGCGACATTTTTAAAACAGAGATATGTTACTTTCAAAAACTATAGTTTGTGAAATGAATTGTACTTGATAAGGAGAAATA